>CALBGG010000026.1 GCA_937893605.1 uncultured Clostridia bacterium | reverse complement strand
CCATACGCCACAGGAACGTTACGACCTGCGCACGCGTGCATATGCCGTCGGGCTCGAAGGTCGTCGCCGAGGTGCCGGAGGTTATGCCCTGCTGTGCCGCCCAGAGAATGGCGTCGGTAAAGTAGATGTGTCTGCCCTTGGCGTCGATATCGCTGAAGGGATTCTTCGCGCCGCACACGGAGCACACGCCGTTTACGAAATTATGGCCGAGCGCGGGAACGTAGCTTGCGTTGAATTTCTCGGTGCAGGTCCTGCACTCGTATATCGTGTAGCCGCGCTCAGAGCAGGTCGGCGCGACGACGGTGGTCTTGTAATCGTGAACATGGTTGTCGTAGCTCTCCCAAACGAGGCTGCCGCCGTAGTTTTCTCCCTTATGCTCGCCCCACTTTGTGCCGTTTGCGGGGTAGACTATGGTGGTAGAAACACCGTAGAAGGCGTTTGCCGCGACCGAGCCGAAGTCGCCGGAGATATTTATGTAGTCGATCTTCGCGCCCGACGGGAAGGCGTTATCCTCCAGAGCCAGGCTGCGGCAGTCGAGCGACACCGATTTGAGCCCCTTGCAGCCGGAAAATGCGTTTTTGGCTATGCGCAGACTGTCTGCGCGGGTATAGATAACGAGCTCGCGCAGCGCCGAGCAGCCGGAAAATGCGTTTGACTCGACCGTAAGACCCGTGCCGCCGTAGCTGCCGTCGTCCTTTACGAAGAAGGCCTCAAGCGCGGTGCAGCCGGAAAACAGCGAGGCGGACACCTTCGAGATGCCGGAGGGAAGCTCCGCGTAGCTGAGCTTTTTGCAGGACGCAAAAGCGCCCTCGCCGAGGCTCACAACGCTTGAGGGAACGGAAACGCTTTTTATCGCCGTGCCCGCAAAGGCGTAGCCGCCGACGCTCGTGCAGCCGTTGGGGATGCCGATGGCCGACAGAGCGGAGCATCCGCGGAAGCACTCGCTTCCGATGACCTTCACGCCCTCGATGCCTTCAATATCGCTCAGCGCGGTGCAGCCGTAAAACGCGCCGCTGCCGAGGCGCTTGAGCTCGGCGTTTATCTCAACCGACTTGAGGTTTCTGAGGTTTGCAAAGGCGTAGCTGCCGACGGTTTTTACGCCCGAGCCGATTATGACCGACTTTATCGTCGCGGCATAGTCGTGCCACGGAGCCTTAAGGCCGTCCGCCGAGCGGTAATCGCTCATTTCGCCGCTGCCGCTTATGCGCAGAACGCCCGTGTCCTCGTTAAGGCTCCAGCTGAGGCTGTCGCCGCATTCACCGCGGATGGTCGTATCCTTCCACTGCGCATACAGGGTCATATCCCTGACTATGGGCGTTGCGGCCGTAACCTTACTGCCGCCCTCGGGAGCATCAAACCAGCCGAGGAAGTGATAGCCCTCGCGCGTCGGCGTCGGCAGCGTGCCGAGCTTGCCGTCTATCGAGGCGTAGACGTGCAGAGTATCGCACTCGCCGCCGCAGGGGTCGAGCGTCACGCAGGGAAGCGCCTTCCACTGTGCGTATATCGTTGCATCCTTCGTGAATTTATAAGAGCTTGTGATCTTGCTGCCGCCGGACTTTTCCGTGAACCAGCCGAGGAAGGCATAGCCCTCGCGTGCCGGCGTCGGCAGGGAGCTTACCGTGCCGTCGGCCGAGACATAGGCGTTTGATTCGGCGCAGGCTCCGCCGTTCGGGTCAAGCTTCACCGTCAGCAGGCCGGGGCCGCCGCCGGACTTATTTGTTATGTACCATATCTGTGAGATATTCGCTATGACGTTCTCCTGCGAGCCGCGGATGCTCGCGTTGTGGCTTTGAGAAAGCTTTATGCGCTTTGCCGCCGTGCCGGGATCTGCGCAGTAAAATGTGTCCGTCGCCGCGTCGTAATCTGTCAGCAGCACGGCGTGTGGGATGCCGCCGTCATATATCTCAATGCCCTCGGGATGCTTGTCCAGCAGCGCGAGCAGCGCGGCTCTTTTTTCCGCGGCGCTCATGCCGGAGTAGCTTTTGACGCTGACGTCCATGCCCATGAGCGAATAGTTGTATCTCATGCCCGTTCCGCCTATCCATGCGACCGAGCCCAGGGTAGATTCCGTTATCGTCTCCCACTGCGCGTTTCCGTCGATGATCGCGCGGCGGCGCAGCATCATGACCGCCGAGGTGAGCGTGCACTTGCCGCTTCCGCTCTGCATGAGGAAAACGTTGTCGTCGTTTATCGTTTCGGCCAGCGCGCTTATCGCCATTGCCGGCAGCATTGTCAGCACCAGCGCGAACACCAGCAGCATGCTAAGTATACGTTTTTTCATTCTTCTTTTGTTTTTCCCTTCTGAGTTTTTGCCTG
>CALBGG010000025.1 GCA_937893605.1 uncultured Clostridia bacterium | reverse complement strand
GCAGAAGCCGAAAAGGCAGCCGATGAGAAGGTCATCGAGGCCGAAAAGCCCGCCGAGGCAGCCTCCGATGAGGAGACCGTCAAGGAGTAAGCTCCGATACAACAAATAATAATAAGCCGATGACCGGGCAAGACGGTATGCAGACCGTTCTCCGATCCGGGGTGAGCACGTGATGACCCCAACGGCTGAAACCGGCAGGATACCAATCCTGCCGGTTTTTCTTTTTTAGAGGCGCTTTAGTGCCTCTGCCGATACATTTATTGCTGTAGCCCGATGTCGAGGCTGCCGATGAAACCGTTAAACTGCCGCCTCCCGCAGGTGCGGAGGAAACCGTAAGGTTTCGCTTTTAGCAGATGCGGTGCGGATACCGCGCTTCCCGCTCGGGCGGCCGCAATCACCGTATCCGCAGGTGCGTCAATGCGCCACCAAAAAAGTGGAGGGGTAGTAGTGCGCGAGGATGTCGCGGTAATCCGAGCCGTCTTTGGCCATGACGTTCGCTCCGTACTGGCTCATGCCGATGCCGTGGCCGTAGCCGTGGACGGTGAAGGTAAATTTTCCGTCATTGTAACTGAGCTCAAAATCGGTCGAGCGGAGCCCAAAAAGCGTGCGCAGCTCGCTGCCGGTGAACGTAACGCCGCCTATCACGACGCTTGCGACACGGCCGGAAGAGGAGAGCTCAGTTTTGCCGACCCAGGTTGATGCGTCGCCTGTCATGTCCGCCTCGGGCTTGAGGCAGAGTATTGTGTCGCGGAAATCGAGCTCGGAGCGCTCGACGGTGCTGACAAAGTTCGGCACGCTGTCGCCCGTCTCGGGCGAGGAGACGCTTTTGAGGTACGGTACATCCGACCACAGGGCGCTCGCGTCCTCGGTCGCGCCGTCGGAGGAGGAGTGGAACGCAGCAAGCGCTGGAGCGCCGTCATAGCTGAGGTACTCGCCGTCGGTCGCCGCGACGGCGTCGCTTATCTTTTTTATGTATGCTTCATACTTGTCCCCCCAGCTCGACCTGAGCTGCTCGGAGGTCAGATACGCCTGACAGCAGCTTGCATCCGCGCAGATGTCCGCGCCCTCGTGCTTGGGTGAATTTATCGCCCGCTGGAGATAGCTGCGCGCCGCGACCGACTGCGCCTTGAGAGCCTCGGGCTCAAAGGAAACGGGCATCTCGGCGGCGACGACGCCCGTGAGATAGTCGGAAACGCTTATATTAACGATCTCATCGCCGCACAGCAGGCGAATGCTGCGCTCGGAGTCCGCTCCGAGCTTCTCGGCGGCCTTGTCCGGGCTGCTTTCCGGCTGCTGCCCAGCGCCCTGTATTGGAAAAAGCCGCGGCAGACTTACGACGATAAGCGTCATGAAAAGCGCGGCGCAAAGTATTCTTTTCATCCGGCATCACCCTTTCATCTTGACTGTCAGTACAAAAAAGTATAGAATTACTACTGCTATAAATTTTATTCGTACAGGATTGATACTATGCTTAAAAACAACAAGAAGGCCAACGACGCGCTGATAACGCTGTGCTATGTCTGCGCGCTCGGCGCGTTCGGCGCGTTTTTCCGCTGGCTGCAAATGCAGGTGGCGCGCGACTCCGAGACGGGGCTTATAAACCCCAGCATCCTCAACTTCCTGCTTCCGGCGGTCATCATCGCCGCGGCGGTCATCCTCCGGCTTCGCACAAAGAAGCTTACCGATGAGGAGACGGTGTTCCCGACCGGAATGAGCGAGGCGCTGCGCGGGCTTTCGCTTTTGTACATCATATTCGCGTGGGTCATAGCGGCTATCGCCGTCATCGGCGGGATCATGACCATCGTGAGCACCGCGCTGGACAGCCTGCGCACGATGTATGTGATCATCGCGGTGCTGGCAATGCTCAGCGGTCTGAGCTTCCCGCTCATATGCAGCGCCTCGCGCAGTCACTATTCCCCCTCGCTCGTCAGCGTTTTCATGACGCTGCCCATACTCATGTACTGCGTGTGGCTCATCGCGAGCTACAGGGCAAATGCCAACAACCCGAATGTGTGGATGTTTGCGATCGAGATAATCGCCATCTGCTGCGCCATCCTTGCGCTGTTTTACGTCGCGGGCTACGCCTTCGGCCGCCCGAGTCCGCAGAAGGCCTGCTTTCTGAGCCTTTTCGGCGCGTTCATGTGCATAACCACGCTGTCGGACAGCAGGTATATGGGGCTGGAGCTAATAATACTCGCAACGGCGGGCATGCTTTTGATGTACGGCTGGCTGATCATCAAGAACCGCTGCGCGAAGGAAGACCTCCCCGCAGAGCCCGAACCGGTCGAGCCCCCCACAGAGACCGAGCCGGAGGATGAGGATACGGTCATCGAGCCGAGCACGGACGAGCCCGCGCCCGAACCAACAATCGAAGCTCCCACGCGTAAGCCCAAGGCTGAGTCCAAGACCGACGAGGTCGAGGAGATCATAAAAGAGTATAATAGTAAATAAGGTACAAGCCGGTATTAAAAAAATTAATACCGGCTTTAATTATGCTGTAGCTGTTTGGGGGTAAAATAGGTGTTAAATAATATGTAGAATTCTTGACAAAATCATATGAATTTATATAATTATCTTTGACTTAAAATGACTACAGACACATATTCGGAGGAATGACCCAATGAGAGGAATGGAAACCGGTAAAACACGAATAAGGCACGAGGTTTTCACGGAGATCGCACGTATGGCATATGAGGGCGGAGACTACGCCGAAAAGATCGAGGAGCTGCCATACAAGATATGCCCGGGCGATCCGGACGAGATAGGCCCGTTCAGAAACAGCCTTCTTATCGAGCGCGCCGTCGTCGGCGAAAGGCTTCGCCTCGCGATGGGTCTGCCCATGCGCAAGCTCGGCGAGCACAATAACATCTCCGACGGCGTCGAGGAGACGGTTGTTTCCGAAAAGTATTATGAGCCGCCGCTTATAAACGTCATCAAATTTGCATGCAACCGCTGCCCGGATAACGTCATCAAGGTCACAAACGGCTGTCAGGGCTGCATAGAGCACCCCTGCATCGAGATCTGCCCGAGAAAGGCCATCAGCAAGGTCAACGGTCACGCGCACGTCGATACCGAAAAGTGCATACGCTGCGGCAGATGCATGGACGCGTGCTCTTTCTCCGCGATCATCCGTCAGGAGCGCCCATGCAAAAAGGCCTGCGGCATTGCCGCCATCGGCAAGGACGAGCTCGGCCGTGCGGCAATAGATTATAAAAAGTGCACTTCCTGCGGTCAGTGCCTTGTAAACTGCCCCTTCGGCGCGATAAGCGATAAAAGCCAGATCTTTCAGACCATCATGGCGATAAAAAGCGGTGTTCCGGTTTATGTTGTGCTCGCTCCGTCCTTTGTCGGCCAGTTCGGTCCGGACGCGACGCCGGAGAAGATGAAGCCCACATTCCAGCGCCTCGGCTTTACCGACGTATACGAGGCCGCCATCGGTGCGGATCTTTGCGTCATCGAGGAGGCCGCCGACTTTCTGGAGGAGGTTCCGGCAAAGCACCGCTTCATGGTCACCTCCTGCTGCCCCTCGTGGAGCGACATGGTCAAGAAAATGTTCCCCGATATGGCCGAAAATATCTCCGTAGCGATGACACCCATGGTGCTCACCGCACGCTTTGTTAAGAAAACTCACCCCGGCTGCAAGGTCGTCTTCGTCGGCCCCTGCGATGCCAAGAAGCTCGAGGCCAGCCGCCGTACCGTGCGCAGCGACGTCGATTTTGTCCTAACATTCGAGGAGGTGCTCGGCATGTTCGCAGCCAAGGGAGTGGATAAGGAGTGCATCCCCGCCGACGAGGAGCAGAAGCTATCTCAGGCCGGCTCGGACGCGCGCAAATTTGCCGTCTCCGGCGGCGTCGCGCAGGCGGTCGTCAACGCCATAAAGTCAATAGACCCCACGCGCGAGGTGAAGATCGCAAAGGCCACAGGCCTGCACGAGTGCCGCAAGCTGCTGATGATGGCGCGCGACGGCAAGTATGACGGATATCTGCTCGAGGGCATGGCCTGTCCCGGCGGCTGTGTCGCCGGCGCGGGCACGCTCCAGCCGATCGATCGTTCGACTCGCGCCGTGGCTAAGTTTGCCGACTGCGCCGAGTACTCCTGTGCATATGATACGCAGTATAAAGACTTCCTCCCGCTGATAGAGGAGAGAGAAAAAACTGATAGCTGAATGATAGCATAAAATCGCCCCTATGCAGGCGCATAGGGGCGAAATATACAGTTTATTCAAATTCTAAACGAGCTTTTAATCTCATGTCACGTCGATGCAGTATTCCGTGACGATTCCGCCGTCTGTCGAAATTACGAGCCACATGTCGTCCATGTACTCGACGCCAAGGTAATACACGAGCGTGGACTCCGGCGGAAAGTATTCATCGCTGAGCTTGAAGGAGCTCTGCCCGCCGCCGTCCTCAGAGCCCAGAAGCGCAATAACATCGGCCTCGCTCGTGCCGATGAGCGGGTGCTTTTCGAGCATGCTGTCGACGATCACATAGCGCTCGGCAGCGTTTGAAAGCCACTTTTCCTGCGAGAACGTGTGCCGAGCGCGATACACGCAGAAAATGACCGCGATTATCAGCAATATGCAAACAAGTATCGAAAATGCGACGATAATGCCTCTTTTGGCGCGCTTTGCCTCGTTTTCCATCGTTCATAGCTCCTTGCACTTTTTTTAAAACAGCTGCTCAAACGTATTGAGCAGCTGTTATGTTTATTAGATTATGCCTCGCCGCGCTCCTTGAGAGCTTCCTTGCGCGAGAGGTTTACTCTGCCGCGGTCGTCGATCCCGGTGACCTTGACCCAGGTCATGTCGCCGACGTTCAGAACGTCCTCGACCTTCTCGGTGCGCTTGAACTCAAGGTCCTTGATGTGGCACATGCCGTCCTTGCCCGGGGCGAGCTCGATGAACGCGCCTATGGGGATGATGCGCACGACCTTGCCGTAGTACAGAGCGCCGACCACGGGCTCGAAAACGATATTTTCGATGGTCTGACGTGCCGCGCGGCATGCCTCGATATCCTCGGACGCGATGAAGACGCTGCCGTCGTCGTCGATGTCGATCTTGCAGCCGGTGTCGGCGGTGATCTTCTGGATGACCTTGCCGCCGGAGCCGATGACCTCGCGGATCTTGTCGGGATTGATCTTCATCTGGATCATCTTCGGGGCGGTTTTGGCAAGCTCCTTGCGCGGCTCGGGCAGAGCCTTGAGCATGACCTCGTCGAGGATCTGACAGCGAGCCTCACGGGTGATCTCGAGAGCCTCCTTGACGATCTCGTGCTTGAGGCCGTCGTTCTTGAGGTCCATCTGAATGGCGGTGATACCGGCCTTTGTGCCGGCGACCTTGAAGTCCATCTCACCGTGGAAGTCTTCAACGCCCTGAATGTCGATAAAGGTGGTGAAGTCGTCGCCGTCCTGGATAAGGCCGCAGGAGATGCCGGCAACGGGAGCCTTGATGGGAACGCCCGCATCCATCAGCGCCAGCGTCGTGCCGCAGATAGAGCCCTGCGAGGTCGAGCCGTTGGACGACAGGATCTCGGAGACTACGCGGATGGTGTAGGGGAAGTCCTCGACAGGGGGAATGACGCTTTCGAGCGCCTTCTCGACCAGCGCACCGTGGCCGTATTCGCGGCGGCCGGTGCTGCGGCTGGCACGAGCCTCGCCCGTGGAGTAGGAGGGCATATTGTAGTGGTGCATGAAGCGCTTTTCCTCTTCCTCCCATATAGTGTCGAGCTTCTGGGACATGCTGAGGGTGGCGAGCGTTGCTATCGACAGCACCTGGGTCTGGCCGCGGGTGAACAGAGCCGAGCCGTGAACGCGGGGGATCAGGCCGACCTCGCTGTCGAGGGGGCGGATCTCGTTCATTGCGCGGCCGTCGACGCGCTTGCCGGCCAGCAGCCACTTCTTGACGACCTTCTTCTGAAGCTTATAGAGTATCTCGTCCATGTACTGCATGATGTCGGGGTGCTCCTCGGAGTACTTTTCCTCCATTGCGGTCACCCAGTCGTTTACGCGGGCTTCGCGGACGTTCTTGTCGTCGGTGTCCATGCAGTATTCCATGCCCTCGAACTCGTTCTCGACGAGCTTGTTAAACAGCTCCTCGTCAAAGGAGGCGTGCTCGTACTCAAACTTCGGCTTGCCGATCTCGGCGACCATCCTGTCGATGAGGTCGAGAACGGGCTGCAGATGCTCGTGAGCCTGAACGATACCCTCATACATGACGTCCTCGGGGACCTGATCGGCCTCGGACTCGATCATGACTATCTTCTTGCGAGTCGCCGCGACGGTGGTGGTCATGCGGTTTGTCTTGCGCTCCTCCCGGGTGGGGTTGAACAGATACTTCTCGCCGTCCCAGCCGAGAACGATGCCCGCTATAGGGCCGTTGAAGGGAACGTCGGAGATGCTGACGGCTGCCGATGCGCCGATCATTGCGGTGATCTCGGGGCTGCAGTCGCGGTCAACGGACAGCACCTCGCAGGCGATGACGACGTCGTTGCGCAGGTCGGAGGGGAACAGGGGACGCATGGGGCGGTCGATAAGGCGGGAGGCCAGGACCGCGGGCAGGCTGGGCTTGCCCTCGCGGCGCATGAAGCTGCCGGGGATGCGGCCGACTGCGTAGAGCTTTTCGTTGAAGTCAACTGCGAGAGGGAAGTAGTCTATGCCATCCTTGGGACGAGCGGAGGCGGTGCAGGTGACCAGAACGGTGGTCTCGCCGTAGGTCACGAGGACTGCGGCGTTGCAAAGCTCCGCCATCTTGCCGACCTCCATCTTCAGAGGACGGCCTTCGTACTCGATCTCGAATTTTCTGTACTCGGGAAATTCTTTGTGAGTGATTATCATTTGTTTGCTCCTTTTCGTTTTTTATATTTCAAAATCGCCGGAGCATAGCACTTGAAAACGGGCTCTGTCCAAGAGCCGATTTTCAAATACTAAGCCCCTTTTTCGGAGGCGATTTGAGATCTTACCTATACATTTATTGCGCAAGCCCGGTATCGAGAATTCTGGCGAAACCGCGTTTGCATCGCGCTGCGGTACTGCATTCTTGCCTCCCCTGTGTAAGGGGAGGTGGGTCGGCTTTAGCCGAGCCGGAGGGGTTGCCTATTCAAATTCGTTTGCCGCAGGCAAACACTATATCAGCTATCGGCTTCCCTGCTTTTTTCATCGCAAAGCGATCAAAAAAGCAGGGGACATATTCACTTGTCCCCTGCTTAAAACCTTCATACCCTTCGGAAGTGCCGGGCTTACTTGCGGATGCCCAGCTTTGCAATGATTGCGCGGTAACGCTCGATATCCTTCTTTGCGAGGTAGTCGAGCAGACGGCGGCGCTTACCGACCATCTTGTACATACCCAGACGGCTGTGGTCGTCATTGGGATGAACCTTCAGGTGAGCGGTCAGCTCGCGGATGCGCTGAGTGAGGATGGCGATCTGAACCTCGGGAGAGCCGGTATCGCTCTCGTGGGTCTTGTTTGCCTCTATAACGGCGGTCTTGGTCTCTTTGGTGATCATAATGATACCCCTTTCCGAATTTTCATATACCCTGTGACTAAGTAAAGGGATGAAAGGTCTCCCGAATACTGAGTTCACGGGCTTAGCCATGTAATATTACCACTTACGGCGGCATTTGTAAAGCTTTTTTTCGGCATGCGGTTCTATAACAGAGCCGTGCAAAAAAATGTTCCTCAAATATTTGATATTGACGGAGCTATATGATAACATAAGCTGACGAGGTGAAGAATATGGACAGTAATTTTTTCGCGCTCATTTCGCGCATGCGATATATCGAGCGCTGGAGCCTGATGCGAAACTCCATATATGAAAATATACAGGAGCACAGCCACATGGTCGCCGTTATCGCCCACGCCTTGGGCGTTATCCGCCGCGACGTGTACGGCGTTCCCTGCGATCCCGAGGCCTGTGCGACGGTCGCGCTGTATCACGATGCAAGCGAGATACTCACGGGTGATTTGCCCACGCCGATAAAATACCACGACGAGGAGATTATGAGCGCTTACCGTCGCGTCGAGACCATCGCGTCGGAAAAGCTTCTCGGCATGCTCCCGCGTGAGCTTCAGCCGGCGTTCGAGCCCGTGCTCGTCGGCGAGACACAAAGGGCACTGCACCCGATAGTAAAGGCCGCCGACAAGTTGAGCGCCTATATTAAATGTATTGAGGAGCGCAAGGCCGGAAACAACGAATTTCTAAACGCCGAAAAGCAGACGCTTGCGGCGATACACGCCTATGAGCTGCCGGAGGCCGAGTATTTCATCGAGCACTTCATTCCGGCGTTCGAGAAAACTCTTGACGAATTGGGGACGATAGAATAATGGAAAATTCAAAGCTTAAAAGAATAAACGAGCTTGCACGCCTGAAAAAGGAGCGCGCGCTCACGCCCGACGAGATAGCCGAGCGCGACGAGCTGCGCAAGGAATACCTGGACGAGTGGCGCAAGGGCGCAATGGAGATACTGGACAACACATATATCCAGACCCCCGACGGGAAAAAGCATAAGCTTCAGAGGAAGGACGGGAAATGACGGCGTTTTCGGTATGCTTAAACGCGGTCGTTCCGATATTTCTCATCATGGCGCTCGGATGCCTTGCAAGGCATCTGGGCGCTGTAAAGCGCTCGGACGTGCCGAAGCTCAACAAAATGCTGTTTCGCTACTTCATGCCGGTGATGCTGTTTTACAACATCTACGCCTCGGATCTTTCGAGCGCGGTGCAGCCGAAGCTGCTCATATTTGCGGCCGGCGGCGTACTTGCCGAGTTTTTCATCAGCCTTATCTATGTCATGCTGACGGAAAAGCAGGCCGACAAGCGCGCTGTTAAAATACAGGGCATTTACCGCTCGAACTTCGTCATTATCGGCCTGCCGCTTGCGACGGCGCTCGTTCCGGGAGCGGACGCGGGACCTGTTGTTCTGCTCATTGCCGTCGTCGTTCCGATGTTCAACGCCATTGCCGTAGTGACGCTTGAGATTTTTAACGGCAAGAGACCCAGGCCGCTGCAAATAATTGCGGATATCTTCAAAAATCCGCTTATCCTCGGGTCGATCGCGGGCATAGCCTTTCTGCTGTCGGGAATTAAGCTGCCGGAGGCGCTGGTGTCCACAATTGAGCAGATTGCAGATGCGACAAACCCCATGATGCTGTTTATGCTCGGCGCGTTCTTCCAGTGGGGCGGCATACATAAGTACGTCAAGGATCTTATCGAGGTCTGCCTCGGCAGGCTCGTCGTCATGCCCGGCATATTCCTCACCCTGGCATACTTCCTCGGCATACGAGGTATTGCCTTCGCCGGGATGATAGCCATTTTCGGCTCGGCCAATGCCATCGCATCGTTTACGATGGTTCAGCAGATGGGCGGCGACGATGAGCTCGCGGGAGATATCGTCGTATCCACCAGCGCCCTGTGCTGCTTTACGATGTTCGTCTGGTCTCTGATATTCAAATCCCTCGGGGTTTTTTAATAGCGAACGGACGCTGCTACGGATACGCATATTGCGGTTGCCCGGTTCGGAACCATGGTGGAAACCGATTCTGCATCGCCCTACAGTGCTGTGCCGCACCGTGTAGGGAACGGGCTTGTCCGTTCCGTTTGCAGTGGTTTTCTCGTACTTTCCGGTCGGGCAACCGCAATAAACGTATCGGTGCAATCTTAATGCGCCACTGAAAAAATGCCTTCCCCTTGAGGGGAAGGTGTCAGCCGAAGGCTGACGGATGAGGTGAAATTCAAATAAGTGCGCTCTGCGCACACATATAGCTATCAGCTATTGGCTGCCAGCTATCTGCTCGTTAAACATAAGTAGGTTTCATAATGAAATATTTTGGTATGCCCATGGGTATGTGGGCGCTGTTTGCCGGATCCTTCCGCAGACAGCTGACGGCCGTGCTCGGCTATGACGCCGAAACTGCAAAAGACATAACAAAAAAAGCAAAGCCGAGATACCGGCAGATAATAAGCGAGCTGCCGGAGTTTGAAAAGGCCGACCGCTTCAAGATGAATATAGTAAACTGCGCGATGCTCTGCGCATTTATCCTGTCCGCGCCGCAGCGGCCCGACGTGCAGCGGCTTACGGACTACTATGCAAAGGCCATGATGACAAAGCCGATGCGCTGGTTCTGCCGCAAGAGCGGGAAGAAAAAATTCAGCGAAAAGGACATTGCCGGTATGAAGGCGACCGCAGCTTTAAGGGCGGCCGACCGCAACCCGTACTCATGGAACATGGACTTTTACGAATACCCCGACGGCAGCGGCTACGAGGGCCGCTTTACAAGGTGCGGCATATGCGTTCTGATGAAAAAGCTCGGGCTGTACGATCTCACCCCCGCGCTGTGCCGCCTTGACTACACCATGAGCGATGCCGGCGGCGCGACGGATTTTGTGCGGCGGTATACGCTCGCCTCGGGCGGAGATTACTGCGACTGCGGCTACAGGAGGAAAGATAATTAGAAAAAAGAAAGCACCCCATGAACAGTGAACAGCACCCCATCTGTTAGATATTATATCATAACTGTCTAACAAATGGGGTGCTGTTCATTGACCTGAGCTTTTTCTTCAGTCAATATCCGAGTCTGTCTCTATTTTTATATTGCCCGCGCCGGAGCCGCTCAACGTGAGAGCTTGAGAGATCAGATCCGGCTTCTGCGTTTCGGGAGGATTGCGGGCAACTTCTCATCATTATGCCGAGGACATACTGCCTTGTAAACAGGCAAAAATATTTGAAAATCACTGTGGCTTTCCCTTGCCCGTTTTGGCGTCCGCCTGCAATTGCTTTTCCAATGCCGTCTGCTTAGCAAGGATCACATTTACCTTATCATACAGATCCTCAATCATAATTTCGGTTTTCAGGTTGACCTTGTAATCGTTTTCGGCTCTGCGGCGGTCTTTTTCCTCCTGCCGGTTCTGACTCATCATAATGAGCGGCGCCTGGATCGCCGCAATGCAGGACAGCACCAGATTCAGCAGAATGAACGGATACGAATCAAATGCCCGTGCAGCCATCACCGTGTTAATAATCATCCACAGCACAAGTCCGCCGGTAAACGAAAAAATAAATGCCCAGCTTCCGGCAAATCTTGCAATGGCATCAGCCGCACGCTGACCCAGCGTATATTTTTCTTTTCCGCTGTCGGGGCTGACCGAAATCTTGCTGTCCGCCAGCAGATTCAGCAC
>CALBGG010000024.1 GCA_937893605.1 uncultured Clostridia bacterium | reverse complement strand
CGAGATCGTATATGCAAAAACCGTCCTTGACCGACGCATCCGTGAAATAGTGGGCAACGATAACTTTTCGCCTTTTGATGAAAGGTATGGTAGGCGATAGATATGGATAACAAAATCATGTTTTCCAGCGCGAAAAATGACTGGGAAACTCCGCGGGCGCTATTTGACGATCTTGACAGGGAATTTCACTTCACACTTGATGCAGCTGCAAGCTCATCTAATGCAAAATGCGCCAAATACTACACCGAAGGGGATAACGGCCTTGCGCAGGATTGGCGCGGCGAAACAGTATTTTGCAATCCGCCCTACGGCAACAAAGCAACAGGCGAATGGACGCGCAAGTGTTACGAAGAAGCACAGAAGCCGGGAACAACGGTTGTGCTGCTTATACCGGCTCGGACGGATCGCGCCAGCTTTCACGATTACATATTAAATAAAGCGGAAATACGGTTTCTGCGCGGACGGCTTAAATTTGAACAAGATGGTAGGCCGTTAGATAGCGCACCGTTTCCATCAATGATCTGTGTTTGGAGGTCAACATGGCAAAGAACATAGGCTGGGAAGCCGAAAGCAATCACGACGGCAGCTACACGGTTACCGTTAACGGGAAACAATATTATTGCGAAAACACCGATGCTTTTCTGCATTTCTTAGAAGACATCGGGGAAAGGTGGGAAAACGATGAACTTCGTAAAAGATGAACGCCGCGAGTTTTCGACCGGCGCTGTAAGGGATAGCGTGACCGGCAAGGGCGATATGATATCCCTCCCGTGGGAAGCGCTCCTGCGGCTGTCTAAGCACTATGAGCGCGGCGCAGAGCATTACGGGCGCTGGAATTACACAAAAGGCATTCCGATATCGTCGTTTATTGATAGCGCGTGCAGGCACTTGGCAAAGTACCAGTGCGGACTTGACGATGAGGATCATCTTGCCGCTGCTGCATTCAACGTGCTCGGCGCGATGCTTATGGAAAACACAAGGCCGGAAATGCAGGATTTGCCGCAACGTGAAGGTAAAAAGACATTCGGATATTTTGAAACGGGGGTAGAAACATGAAAAGACTGCTATACGAAATACGCATGTGGCTGTTAGGCCTGCTGCACGGTGAACCCGAAGAATGCACCGAAAAAGCCGAAGACGCATACATGGATTACATCAGGGAACAGCGCAAACAGATTAGTGCGCTTGATGAAACGATAGCACTGTATAAAAAGGCCGTCCGCGAGATATGCCGCAGAAGCGAAAACACCTATTACGACTGGTGCTGCGATCAGTGCGCTTGCAAGTGCGATAAGCGCAACGGCTGGTGCGACTGCTTTGAACCTGTGCAGTATGGAAAATGATTGCCGTAATTGCCCGGACAGAACTGTAAAATGCCATGCAACGTGCGAACGGTACAAGGCGTTTTGCGAAAGAAACGAAGTTATCAAGGCCGCACGGTGGGAAGATGATACGGTGAAAGGCATATTGGTCACCGGCTACATAAAACGCGCAAAATCGGCACGGACGAAAACACATAAAATGGCGTGGAGGTATCGCGGGACATGAATCAGAATGATAGAATACTGCGGCATTTGCGGGATAACGGCAGCATAACGCCGCTGGATGCATTATCGGAATACGGTATCATGCGGCTTGCGTCACGGATATCCGATCTGCGCGGCATGGGCTATGACATATCGCGTGAAATGGTGCAGGGGCGCAACAGATACGGCGAGGCGACAAGGTATGCAAGGTATACATTGGGGGCTGGGCATGGCTGATTACGGCGATTATAAAGTGCTGTGCCCGTTCTGGTCGAAAGGCTCGGCGCGGGAAAACAAGATATTCTGCGAGGGCTTTTGCCCGGATGCACGGTTACAGCTTTGGTTTAAAGGCAACGAAAAGAAGCGTAAGGTATTTATCACAAAATACTGCGCTATGCACTATGCCATGTGCCCGGTATACAAGATCACAGAAGCCAAATACAGTGAAAGAGGGTAGCGCATTATGCGTTACCCTTTATTTTTTATGGCAAGGGTGGGGTGACATTATGAGCCCTTTATATTTCATAATGGGTGTATGGATATTTGGGACGATATTAAAACCGAATACATAACATCAGGCATCGGTACAAGGCCGCTTGCGGAGAAATACGACGTTTCATACAGCACACTGCGCAAAAGGGCAGAGCGCGAGAAGTGGGCGCAGGACAGGACGCAGTTCAGGGCGCAGAGGGACGCAGACCGTGTGAAAGCACAATGCGAGATAGCATATCAGGAATACAAAAGCCTGCTGGAGGCCGCCGGGCTGCTTTCAAGCAAGATATGCAGTGCCGTAGCGCAGATAACGGACGAGGATATATTAAAGGACAAGCGCGGCTTACGCAGCCTTACGGGGGCTATGAAGGACTTGGCCGACATTCAGGGCGTGAAAAGCGACGCGGACAAGCGCGAGCAGGAGGCGCGAATCAAAAACCTCGAACGCCAGGCAGCGCCGGATGCACAGCCCGAACCCGTGCGCGTTATCATTGCCGGGGCTGACGGCTTTTGCAGTAAGTAGCTATGCCTGAATACCGTATTGATTATTTAAGCCCGACGCAGAGCGAGTTCTTATCCGCTGCTGCCGGTTACGTTTTCTTCGGCGGTGCGCGAGGCGGCGGCAAAAGCTTTGTCGTGCGTGTTGCCGCTGTGCTGTACTGTTTCAAATACCCCGGCATAACGTGCATGATAGTCCGCAAAACATACCCTGAATTGCAGGAAAACCACATTGTGCCGCTCACAAGGGACTTGCACTGCTACGCGACCGAAAAGGCGCATAGGCTTGCGCAATACAACGATCAGAAAAAGGTTATCACTTTTCCAAACGGCAGCCGCATTTTGTTCCGCTACTGCGATACGGACAAGGATGCAGAGCGTTTTCAGGGCACTGAAACGGACATTTTGTTTTTGGATGAGGGCACACACCAAACCGAGGAACGTTTTCGCAAGCTTACGGCCTGTGTGCGCGGCGCAAACGACTTTCCGCACCGCACTTATGTTACCTGCAACCCCGGCGGTGTTGGACATGCGTGGGTAAAGCGCCTGGCAATAGACCGCGTTTACAAGGGCGATGAGAACCCCGACGACTATGTTTTTATTCAAAGCAAGGTGACGGACAACAAGCCACTTATGGACGCTGACCCCGATTACATACGCAAGCTTGAAGCGCTGCCGCCTAAGCTGCGCAAGGCGTGGCTTGAGGGCGAGTGGGATATATTCGACGGCGCGTTTTTCGAAGACTTCCGCGCAATGCCTGATAGAACATTGTGCGAAAAAGCGGGAATAACGCCCGATGAAGCACTTAGCCAGCGCAGATACACGCATGTCATACCGGCATTCGATCTGAACTCCGGGCAGGCTCGCGGCTGGACGATATACAGATCATACGACTTCGGCTACAACAAGCCGTTTAGCTGCGCATGGTGGGCTATCGACTATGACGGTGTGCTGTATCGCATACTTGAACTGTACGGCTGCACGGACACGCCGAACGAGGGCGTTAAGTGGACACCCGACGAGCAGTTTAAGCGCATTAAGGAAACGGAAGATACACACCCGTGGTTAAAGGGCAGAAAGATATCGGGCGTGGCTGACCCGTCGATATGGGATGTATCACGCGGCGTATCTGTTGCGGAAACGGCTGAGAAGTACGGCGTATACTTCGACCCCGGAGACAACAAGCGGCTTGCAGGCTGGATGCAGTGCCATTACAGGCTGCAATTCGATGATAACGGTTATCCGCGTATGTATGTGTTCGATAACTGCAAGGGCTTTATACGCACGATACCGCTTTTGATGTATGACGAGCACAAGCCGGAGGATTTGGACACCGCGCTTGAAGATCATATAGCCGACGAATGGCGCTATATGTGCATGGCACGGCCTATAAAGCCGATAATACCCGAAAAACCGCGCGAGATCATTTCAGACCCGCTCAACCAATTCAAAAAGGAAGGATACAAAGCAAATGGATATCACTAATCAGTACGACCCGCTCCGCGCCGAGGTGACGAATGCGCCCGAACAGGCAAACGCCGAGACCGCCGCGCAGGTGATGGGCGTTAAAGCGATAGGCGAGCAGCAGATAAACGAGCTTATGCAGGTGCTCACAAAGTACCGTGCGGGCAAAAATTCCGTTGACAGCCGCATTATAGCCGCCGAAAACTGGTGGAAGCTGCGCAACGACGTTGAGGAAGACAAGGCAGGGCACGCAAAGCCCGGCTTTCGCAGTAAAAGCGGCTGGCTGCACAATGTTATCACCAACAAGCATGCCGACGCTATGGACGCATACCCCGAACCGAACATACTGCCGCGCGAGCAGGGCGATAAGCTTGAGGCGGCTATGCTGTCAAAGATAATCCCCGTTGTGCTGGAAAAGAATCAGTTTGAGACTACATACAGTAAAGTCATGTGGTCAAAGCTGAAAACCGGCACGGGCGTTTACAAGGTGATTTGGGATAAAAACAAGATGAACGGCTTAGGCGATATCAGCGTCGAAAAGTGCAACATACTAAATCTGTTCTGGGAGCCGGGCATTGAGGATATCCAGCAGTCAAAATACTTCTTCGAAGTGGATTTTCAGGACGAGGACGACGTGCGCGAGATGTTCCCGCTTGAGCTGCCGGAGGGCAAGCAGATACCGCACGACTTTATAACAAGCAAATTCCGCTATGATGATCATGTGGACACCACAAGCAAAGTGCCCGTTATCAGCGCGTACTACCACAAAAACGGTGCGCTGCACTACATTCTGTTCGTGCCCGGCACTGTGCTGTACGCTACGGAGAATGACCCCGAACGGATGCTCACGGGCTGGTACGATCACGGCAAATATCCCTATGTGTTTGACGCACTGTTCCCCATCGAGGGCTCGCCTTGCGGCTACGGCTATGTTGATCTGTGCAAAGCGCCGCAGACGGAAATTGATCTTTTAAAGACTGCGTATGTTGAAAACGCCATGGTAGGTGCAAAGCCGCGTTACTTCAAGAAAGCAAACTGCGGCGTTAACATGGAACAGTTTACGAACTTAAATGAAAGCATTGTAAACGTCGAGGGCAGCCTGTCGGATGATAATCTTGCGCCGATAACACACGATAACCTTGACGGCAACTATATCGAAATGCTCCAGCTTAGCATAAATGAGCTGCGTGAGACCTCCGGCAACACGGAAACGGCGACCGGCACAACTTCAAGCGGCGTTACCGCAGCATCGGCAATAGCGGCCTTGCAGGAGGCCAGCGGCAAGGGAAGCCGCGATAATACAAAGGGCAGCTATAGAGCATACAGTGAGGTGAATTACCTTGCAATAGAGCTGATAAGGCAGTTTTACGACGCGCCGCGCCAGTTCCGCATTCTCGGTGACGGCGGGCAGGAGATGTTTTTCAGCTATTCAAACGAGGGCTTGCAGCCTCAGCCGCAGACATTCAGCGGCTACGACATAGGCAGCCGCATTCCCGAATTTGATATCCGCGTCGTTCCGCAGAAGCGCACGGCGTACACGAAAATGTCAAACAACGAGCTTGCTTTGCAGTTTTACGGTCTGGGCTTTTTTAATCCCCAGCAAACAGACCAGGCACTTGCATGCCTTACGATGATGGACTTTGACAGCATAGACGATGTGCGAAAAACTATTAAGCAGAACGGCACACTGTTTGAACGCTTCAACTCTCTGCTGCAGGTGGCGGCAATGCTGGCGGCAAAATGCGGCGACGCACGTTCGCTTGCGCAAATACAGTTGCTTGCACAGCAGTCCAACATACAGATGCCTACAGCGCAGGTAACGGGCATGCCCGCAGAAGAACCGGCAAACAGCAGAGAGCATGCGCAGGTAAGCAATGCGCATGCGCAGACGAGAGAGGCGGCAATGCCCGACGGAGGTACGGCGACATGATAAACATATCCGTAAAAAGCAAAGATGACACGATAGAGATAAACGCGCAGGGACACGCAAACGCCGCGCCTAAGGGCAAGGACGTTGTGTGTGCGGCGGCGACGATACTTATACGGACGCTTGCAAAAACGCTTGAGAATGCCGTTCAGGGCATGGTAAAGGCCGATGTCGCAGACGGCAAAGCGAGTATATCGGTAACAGGCTATGACCCTGTTGCAGCTGTTGCTATCGAGACTGTGTGCACAGGTTTCAGGCTATTGCAGGAGCAATATCCCGAACATATAAAAATTTTTGCAGAAAAATAAAAAAAGTGCGTAAGGGTGGGGTGACATGCTCCACCCCTTTTTTATTATGCTTAAAGCGTGGACGCGAAACTTGGGCGGTTTGCTGTCCACCTCCTTTAAGAGCCGCCCCGGCAGACGGCGGCATGAGTAGTCTGCTACCCCTTTTCCCGGACGGGGTGTTTCCCCCTTCACCCCGTCCACTTTATACACCGCTTTAGTTTAACGGTAAAACGCTCAGAGAGACAGAGATGCAGGTTCGAGCCCTGCAGGCGGTACGATATGGGTTCGCCCACCTACGGGCAAACAAACAGGAGGCATGTAAATGCGCAACAAATTCAAATGGCTGCAGCTTTTCGCGGACGGTACCGGCGATGGCGGAGCAGCCGCGTCGGGCGTTACTTCACCTGCCGCCGCCGGGCAGGACACGGGCGTAAATGCGTCTGCCGTCGCCGGACAGACAGAACAGCAACAGACTCAGGCAGACAGGCTCAGGGAGCTGGGAGTGCCGGAGTCAAAGCTTAAACGGGCGAAATACAGTCAGAAAGCTGCGCCGCAGAAGCAGCAGGAGACTACAGCGCAGGCCGCCGCTGCGACACAGGAAGTCACAGAGGAAGCCAAGGACACCGCAAAGAGGCTCAGTTGGGATGAGATCATGGCAGACCCCGAATATAACGGGGAGATGCAAAAGGTAGTCAAGGCTGCAAAGGAAAAGCTCAAAACGTCGGCTGAGGGGCTTGAAAAGCTCAATCCGGCTATTCAGCTTATTGCAAAAAAGTACGGAGTGGATGCATCGGACTATGACGCTATTTCAAAGGCTGTAGTTGATGATGATGCATACTACGAGGAACGCGCAATGGAGCTGGGCGTTACCACCGATGTTGCGAAGCAGCTTGATAAGTCGGAGAAAATGATGCGAGCCGCCGAAGAGCAGCAGCAGAAGTTTATCAACGAACAAAAGCTGATGGAGCATATCGGCAAGCTCAACCGGCAGGCTGTCGAATTGCAGCAGAAATACCCTGATTTCAATCTCGCAAAAGAGCTTAATAACCCGACTTTTGCACGGCTTACCGCGCCTGACCTGATGTTCTCGCTTGAAGACGCTTACGAGCTTGTTCACCGAGATGAGATAAAGGAAAACATAAGGCAGGCAGCGCTCAAAGCGTCGATACAGCAGGTTTCAAACGCGGTGCAGTCCAACAAAAACCGCCCCAATGAGGGCGTGAGCAAGTCCTCTAACGCTTCCGTTCAGACGTTTAATTACCAAAACGCCACGAAAGCACAGCGAGAGGCACTGAAAGCCCGGATAAGATCGGGCGAAAAGATATTTCCCGGCCAGCTTTAAGCGCCTTGTCGTTTCTGCTCGTGGCACAGCTATGAAAGGAAACGATAAATGACTAATTTTAATTGGATTCAGCTTTTTGCAGACGCAGGTACTGTTGTAAACACCCTTGTAAACAACGGTACTTCCAACTACACCAACGCATACACCGGCGCTGCTGTTACCGCAGACCCCAGCACCAACACCCTTGCGCCGGAGCTTAAAACCTTTTACGATACCGAGCTGCTTGAAAATGCGCGTACCGAGATGTTCTATGCGCAGTTTGGCCGCAAGCAGCGCCTGCCCAAGAACGGCGGCACTACCATCGAGTGGAGAAAGTTCAACACCTTTGACCGTGCAAGCGAGCTCAAGGAAGGTGTAATCCCCACCGGTCAGCAGTTCGGCGCTTCCAGCCTTACCGCGTCTATCTCGCAGTACGGCACCTACACCTCCATTACCGATAAGCTCGAAATGCGAGCATATGACAACGTCATTCTCGCGGCAACCGAGGAGATGGGCGCATCCGCTGCGGCAACGCAGGAGACCCTTATCCGCGACGCGTTGCTTGTCGGCACTAACGTGATGTACTGCGATAACGTAGACACTGACGGCAATGTGCTCTCTACGCCTACCACCCCGGCGGCCATGGGCGCAGGTGGTAAGACAGGAAGCGGCGACAGCGCAACTTCGGACGGCTGGGCACTGCTTACCCCCACCATGGTAAACAAGGCAGTTACCAAGCTCAAGAAAGACCGCGTGCCCCGCATTAACGGCAAGTATTACGCTGTTATCCACCCCTCTGTTGCATATGATCTGCGCCAGTCCAAGGAATGGATAGAGGTACACAAGTACGCTGCTACCGGCGAGATATTCAACGGTGAAATAGGCGAACTGCACGGCTGCCGCTTCATCGAAGATACCTTCGCTCCCATTCTCGGCGGCAGCTACACCTACTCCGGCTCTACCACCTACAAGAATAAGTCCAATGGCGTTACCTATGCTACTTACTTCTTCGGTAAGGACGGCTTCGGCATCGTTGACCCCGAGGGCGGCGGCCTTGAAATGATCATCCACGACAAGGACGAGATAGGCGGTCCTCTTAACCAGTTCAGCACCATCGGTTATAAGTTCGAAACCAACGGCGCTACCATCCTTTACCCGGAGCGCGTGCTCCGCGTTATGTCCGTCAGCTCGTATTCCGCGACTGACGAAGAAAACAAGTAATCCGGCAATGGGAGGGCTAACACCCTCCCTCCCGTGAAAGGAGAAAACATGGCAAACACTAAGAAGACGGAAGCAGAGGAAAAGGTTGAGGTGTTCATACCTCGCGGCGACAGAAACAGCGATCCGAACAAGTATGTTTCCGTTAATGGCAAAAACTATCTGCTTCCCAAGGGCAAAACATCCCTTGTGCCCAAATGCGTAGCCGACGAGATCGAGAGGGCAAACTACGCACAGCGCATGCTTGACGAGAGCATCGACGCGCTGAAATTCAATAACGCATAACGGCGGTCACGCCATTATTACAAAAACAGCACAGCCGCCTGCAATGGCGGCTGTTTTAATAGGAGAATTACGACATGACAATTGCCGAAGCAATAGATTTAACCGATAAGCTTACCCCCAACGCATACGAAGAAACCGACAAAGTGCGCTGGCTGCTTGAAATGGACAGGCTTATATACAACGACCTTGTAGCGACGCATGAGGGCGCGGATAACGTTGACAGGCCTGAATATACGGCAGCTGATATAGCCGCGACGCTGCTTGTGCCTGAGCCTTATGCGGAGGATATATACGTTAACTTCCTGCAAGCCAAGATAGCACAGCAGAACGGCGAGGACGCAAAGTACAACAAGGCCGTGCTGTTTTACAACGACGGCTATACGCGCTTTGCAAAGGCGTACAACGCGGCGCATATGCCGCTGCCGGTAAACGCGCATTTTAAGTTTTAGGAGGAGTTAAATGCCTACCTACGTTACCATACCCGAAAGCAGCGCGGTTGAAACCGTGACGGATGTTTTCGGGGGCTACAACCACAATTTAAAGATAGAAGACGGTGAATTTTACGACATGAAAAATCTCACGTCGGACTATTACCCACTCATGGGCAACAGAGATACGCGCAGTATCATTGCCGCAGGCGAATTTACGTCGATATACGGCATGATAGCCGATGCTGATGCAAATCTTTACGTCGTGGGCAAGACAAGCGCAAGCGAGGAAAACGCAGCGCTGTACAAGATATACCGCGGTACGGGCACTTATGCTGATATCAAGAAAATAGTGCTCACTGTGGACGGAACGGCTGACAGCACGGCCATTATAAGCGCCGGGAGCAAGCAGATGATGTTCTTTTCAAACAAGATCGTCATTTACCCCGATAAGCTCAGTATAAAGGGCGAGAGCGGCACGGTCACGGACGAGACGGAAAACCATGAATACGAGCGGCTTTACAAAGAAATAAGCGTCACGGCGACGTCAGACGCGCCGATAAAATTCACTCCCTGCGACGAGGACGGCGAGGCCGTCACTTTCACAAAGGCCGATACAGCGCCGGAAGACCCGAAAACGGGCGATCTGTGGCTTGATTCATCGAGCACGGAAACGGGGCTTGTGTGGAAAAAATACATTGCCGGTTCGTGGGCAAAAACAAGCGATATCAAATCCCGCATCGTTCTGCCTATGGGCACGATGACCGAAAAAGAGATAGAACGCAAGATAAGCATCGACTCCGGCGACACGATAGAGATATCTTTCACGGGCGCAACGTTTTCCGAGGGGGATAATTCCGCAAAATTTGAGGGTACTCACACGCCTAACAAGCGAGTTATCCACAAAACAGATGAAACCACTTCCGAAAGCGGCGTGAAATCGTATGCTGTCGAGCTTATCTATGTTTTTACCGACATAATTACGGGCGATTTTACACAGACGGCGGGAAGCGTGAAGCTTTACCGCGACGCGCCCGATATGGACTTTGTCGTTCAGGCGCAAAACCGCATTTGGGGATGCCGGTACAGCTATGACGCGGCTGAATCGGCGGCGAAAACCAATGTTAACGAGATATACGCCTGCAAGCTGGGCGACGAAACACGATGGTCAACATACAAGGGCATAAGCACGGATGCATACCGCGCTTCAATAGGCACTCAGGGCGCGTTCACGGGCGTTGCGAACATCGGCGGCAACCTGATTTTTTTTAAGGAAAACTGCTATCACAAGGTTTATGTCTCATCATCCGGGGCACATCAGATAGTTGACAAGGTCGTGCAGGGCGTTCAGACGGGGTGCAGCGGCTCTGTAGCAGTAATAAACGATGTGTGCTACTACAAGGCGCGAGGCGGCGTGATGGCCTTTGACGGCACTCAGGCGTATGACATAGGCGCACCGCTGGGCGATGTGTATTACGTCGCGGCAGAGGGCGGCAGTGCAAACGACAAGTATTATTTATCGCTCAAGGACACCGCAGGAGCGTGGTCACTGTTCGTTTACGACACAAAGCGCGGCCTGTGGCATAAGGAGGACGAAAAACATGCACTTGCGTTCTTCTCGATAAACAACGAAACATTTTTTGTCACGGAGGGCACAGACGGCTGCTCGATAAACCTTGTTTCAAGCTACACGAAAACCGGGAATGCAGAGCCGGGAATCGAATGGGAAGCGATAACGGGCTTGCAGGGCTATAACTATACCGGGCAAAAGTATATAAGCCGCTTTAATCTGCGCATGGTGCTCCCCAAGGGCTCGGAGATGCACATTTACATCGAGTACGACAGTTCGGGCGTGTGGGAGCATCAGGGGCGGATAAAAGGCAAGGGCACAACAACATTCATGGTGCCGGTCAGGCCGAAACGCTGCGATCATTTCAGAATAAAGCTTGCAGGACACGGCGAGGTCAGAGTGTACAGCTTCAGCAAGCTTTTTGAGGGAGGTACGGATATCAAATGATAATTATACCTCAGCCGCCGAGAATATCAGGAACGGCAGACGAAAAGGCGACACAACTATACCGCTACAGCGCACAGTTGGCGGAAACGCTTTCAGTTTGGCTCAACGCGGGGAACGCGCAGGACGTTGCGGAAACCGGCACGACAACGGACAGCAGCGTGGTTATTGCGTCGGTATCATCCGACAGCAGCATAGCATACGGCACGTTCTCAATGACATACAGCACCGAGGACGAAACGAGCGTGAGCGTAAGCTTCGGCAGCAAAGTGAAGTTTGCGGATAAACCCGTTGTCATATGCTCACAGCCGTTTTCGGACAGGAACGTAACTATAAAATCAGACAACGTAAGCAAAACGGGCTTTACGGCTTCATTACCCAAAGCCGACAGCGCCGGAAGCATCACGGTAATGTACATGGCTGTGGGTAAAGCACAAGATTAACACACGGAGGTTTTTTGAATGCCAATATACAACGGTGTTTACTACGAAAAAGATCGAGATTATCAGTCAGACATAAACAATGCAGTAGCAAAAGGTGACTACAAGGCGGCTGGTGAGGCTGAAATCAGGCGAAATGCGAAGATCGCCAACGAAGGCATTAAGGACTACGCCCCGACTTACAATTACGCGGGCAACGCAAACAAGTCCTACGGCGGCAGAAACTACAACAATGCAACAGACTACGGCCTTTTGGCCGATTCCCTTGCTGCTGCCGGCGACTTGGCGGGCGCAAAAAATGCCGAAAAGGACGCTAACGCTAAGATTCTTGGTGAGGGAATGAGCTATGAGCTGCGCAACAAATACGGTGCGCTCGACTACGAACAGGATTCAAAATGGTCGGACAAGCTTGACGAGATATTGGGCGCATACGAAGATGCCATAAACTCTCCCGGTGTTTCAATGCCGAGTTATTCTGCACCAAGCTACAACGCAAAATATGACGCGCAGATAGACGAGCTTTTGAACAAGCTTTTAAACCGAGACCCGTTTGAATATAACGAGGAGCTTGACCCCTTGTATCAGCAGTATAAGGACATGTACACAAAGCAGGGACAGCTTGCCATGGAGGACACGATGGGTCAGGCAACGGCGCTCACGGGCGGCTACAGCTCGACGTATTCTCAGGCGGTCGGCCAGCAGATGTACAACGCGTATCTCAACAAGGTGCAGGAGATGCTGCCGGAGTTCTACGACAGGGCATACGGCCAGTATCAGGACGAAGGCACTAACCTCAAGAACCTCTACAGCATGTACATTGACCGAGATCAGGTCGATTTCCAGCGCTATCAGCAGGAGGTCGCAAATGCACAGGCAGAGTATGAAGCGGCGGCAGCGGCTGCGAGCATGGCATACAATCAGCAGCAGGACAAGATCGGCAATCTCGGCAATCTGTACGATCTCATCTCCGGCGCGGAGTCGAGCGACTATCAGAGATATCAGGACAAGCTTAATCGCGATTGGCAGATGAACGAGACAAATTATGACCGCAATCAGGCAAAGGATGAGACCGACTATAACCGACAGCAAGACGCGATGAAGAATGCTCGGAGCGAGGTTGATGCCATCCTGCAATTGGGCGGCACGCCGTCGGCTGACCTTGTCAGCAAGTCGGGGTACAGTGCCGAGTATATCAACTCCGTGCGCAACTATTATGCACAGCAGGCGGCGGCACAGTCGGCGAGAAGCAGCGGAGGTGGAAGTTCGAGCAGTGGTAGCAGAAGCAATAGTAAAAAATATTATTCTACGGGCTCAACTGTTGTAAACAAATCAACAGGGCAGGTTACAAGCCAACCTGACAAAGAAACGGCAGAGCTGCTTGCGGCTTTATATAATGGTGAAATAACCCCGACACAATATAAAGAATATCTTGATGCTAAGAATTACGCAGCGGGAACACTAAAAGCAAAGTGAGGGTACTATGGCTTTTAATAAAAATAAATGGGAAAAGAAATACGCCGATGCTCTTGCTTCCGTTAGGAAAACAGAAGAGGCAAGCTCGTACAGCACATCGGGTAAAGGAACAGCAGCTAAGAGTGAATCTTCTTTTAACAAAGAAAATTGGGAAAGAAAATACGCTGACAGCCTCGCAGCTATAAGAGGAACTAAAACAAGTAGCTCCACAGCAAACGCAGGTGTAAACGGTGCATTGCCAAATAACGTGCTGGCGAGCAATAATCCTGCATACCTGTATGCAAAAACATATGGCAACGGTAAGACAGGTGCTGCGGCAAATAAGCCGGTAAAGGGCACGGCGACTCCTCGCAGCCGCTTTGAGCCTGCCGACACGGAAAGACCGAGAGGCAGAGCATCGGCGCAAAGGGCTTTTACGTCCACGCCCACGGGCAATTTCAAGGGCGAGGCGGTTGTGAAAAGCGCACTTTCTTCATCTGCGGCAGCTTACAAAAAGCTGGTTGCGGATGCTACATCTTCATCCGGTAATCTTTCCATGGGTGAGAGCGCACGGACGGCGATAGACGAGGTCAAGACTGCAAAAAAAGAGGGCAGACAGGCCAAGTTAGGACAAGCACAGCGCAAGGCAGAGCAGAAAAAGGCGGAGAGCTTCAATGATGGCTGGATGGGGGATTTCAAGCAAAAGCTGCTGGCAGGTGCCGAGGAAAGCTCGGAACGTGCATATGAGTACGAGCAGGAGGCCAAAGAGGGCTTGGGCAAATTCGGACAGGGCGTTGTTGACTTCGGCATTGCGGGCGCACAGTTTGCAGGTGACGCGCTTCTTAACGCTGTTGCACCCGGCTCAGGTCTTGCGGCAATGGCGGGGCGAGCATACGGCTCTGCTTCGCTGGAAGCACAGCAGCGCGGCCTGAGCGAGGGTGAGCAGCAGATATCCGGCATAAAGAGCGCGGCTATCGAGATGCTTACAGAGAAGCTTTTCGGCTCGGTCTCTAAAGTCGCATACGGCAAGGGAATCATAAAAAATGAAAACCTTGTCAACAATCTTGTAAACCGCCTTGCAAAGACGGACAAAGGCCGCACGGCATTAAAGGTTTTAGTCGGCGCGAATGAAGAGGGCATGGAGGAAGTCCTTTCGGATATTCTGAATCCCGTGGCCGACCGCATACTGAAGCTTGACGATGGGAAAGGCGACTGGTCAGACCTTACCGACGATTTCAATACTCAGCAGATGCTTGAGGACTATATCATAGGCGGGGCGCTCGGTCTTGTGGGCGCGGGCACGAACGTTGTCAGCGGTCAGTACAGAGCCGAGAACGCACAGCAAAGAGCGTATGAGGAATATCAACGCCAGCTCGTCAATGCCGGTCTTGCCACTGAGCAGGGCAGCGACGCGCAGCTGACGGCAGAAAAATATAAAAACATCCTCGATCAGAGCACACAGCGCGGCAAGCGCAACCTCAGCGACAAGGAAACCGAAAATCTTGAGTCTCTGATACGCGGCACATATGCACAGGAGGACGCAAGCGACGTAAGCTCACGCCTTGCGCAGCTGGGCACGGATGCCGACGAGCAGACCGTAAACGCTATAGTCAAGGCTGTAAACGGCGAAACGCTCAATAGAGCGGAGCAGAAAGCCTTTGATGCAAACCCCTATTCACAGCGCGTCGTTAACGAAATGCTCGACACAGAGGGCGTGACAAGCAACGAGTGGTATGCAGACAGAGCGAGTGCACAGAGTTTCACGCCGGAGAGCAGCAACGGTATCAGTGTGGAGCGGGCGCAGAATGTCCTTAACACCAGCACGGCGAGCAATCCCGTGTTTGTAAACAGCATGGCACGGCAGTACGACGTTGCGCCGGAAGTGGTCGAGCGCACATACAATCTCAATCCGACTGCGCCGCAGGCGTTTGAAACGGCGTTCAATGCGGTTTATCAGATGGGGCAGCAGGGCACGGACAAGGCCGCACTCAGCAAAGTGCCCGTGCTCAACACGGCACAGGCGAACATTGCGTATCAGATGGGCGCGGATAGCGTGAATGCGGCAAGCGTGAGCACCGATGTGAACACCGATACGGCAGCACCTACGCAGACGGCAGCGCCGGTCGATATCAACAACACACAGGAGGTAAACGAAAATGGAGTACGTATACACAACGTCGCGGAGCGGATTGACGGTCAGAATACCGAAGGACAGATACGCGGAGTGGAAGCAGTCGCAGGAGAAAATGTCGGAGGAAGAAGTCAGCAAGAACAAGGCGGCGCTGGCGAGGTTCAAATCAAAGCTGGCGAAAAAGTAAGCTACAAGGGCAAGCAGCAGAAGGGCGTTTATTATGCCGCAGAGGACACCGAGGACATGAAAAAAGGCCGTGAGCTCGCGGAGAGCTACGGCTATAAGGTCAGGTATTTTGTCGGCGGCAATATCCGCTATGCAGGCGGCGAGTTCAGAGGCGTTGTTGACACCGCAAACAAAACCGTCATGGTTAGAGCAGACCACCCCGACTACACCGCAGAGCAGATAATGCGCCACGAGATGGGGCATGCCGCGTTTGAAAACGGCGATCTGAGCATAGACGAGGCACGGGAAATGCTGCTTGACAATTTCACGGCAGACGAGCTAAACGAGCTTATCGAGATATACAGCAGCGAATACGGCGGCATTCTCAGCCCCGAGGAGGCTTTTGAAGAGATATGCTGTGATGCGCTGGGCAGAATGAATATCTTTGAGGGCACAGACCTCAGCAGCGAAAGCTACGAGAAAGCGCAGGACACCGTGCGCAAATACGCCGCCGAGAAAAACAACAGCAAGGGCAGAGCACCGCCGAAAAAGGGCGGGGTGAAGTATTCGTGGGGAAGAGACTTTTCTCTAAGCACAGTGAATAACAATGCTATTTCCCTGCTGACAATGAAGCCCGTAGCCAAACTTACAGGCAACGAATTTGCAAAGTCTGATACTTCACTCATGGAACGAGTAACTGCTTTTTTCGCAGGAAAAGAAATGTTAAATCCTGAACTCGGCAGAGTGGAATTTACTAAATCAAGTTTTAGAGATAATCGCGGGCACGGTCTCACAAAATTGAAGGTAGTTTCTTACGCTGCTGTACCTAATGTCATCCAAAATGGAAAGGTCATTGATTACAAACCTGATTACGAAGGAAGACCATATGACAGAATAACTATAGCTGCGCCAATTACTATAGGAGATGAGTCATATTTTACTGGCGTTATGGTGCAAAGAGACCAAAACACACAGCGCTTTTACATCCACGATGTTATAACAGAAAAAGAGGCTCGCACACCTTTCACTACGGGTCTATCCGCGAAAAACGGGGAAGATACCCGAGGTGCACAACGCCTCTATATAACTAATATAATCCGTAATGCCTTACAAGTCAAGCAGAATGCTGGCGGGGCAGAAAAGTATTCTCTTGAACCCGTTAAACCAATACAGCCGAAAAACGGCGAATGGGAGCGCGGCAGCACAACAGATGAAGTGCGTGCAAAGCGCCCTGATTTGTGGGCGGTCGATGCGGAAAGCTCCGAGAGCAGAAATCCGACACAGATCAGCGGCACGGTAAAAAGCTATCGCAAGATATACGATGCGCTCAAAGCGGAGGGCTTTGACGGCACTGTGCTTGATGCTTCGAGCGGCTTGGGATATGGCACAAGAGCCGGTATTGAGGAATATGGTTTTAATGTCGAGGATATAGAGCCGTTCCCTGACAATTCCTACAAACCGAAGTACACCGATTACAGCAAACTGCACAAAAAATACGATGTGATAATCAGCAATGCCGTTTTGAATGTTTTGCCGCAGGATCAGCGAGATGCGCTTGTCGTAAAAATGGGGCAAATGCTTAACGACGGCGGCAGAATGTTCATTAATGTTCGTGGTACAGATGTTCGCAATGCGTCAAGCAAAGTGCCGATTGATGAAGCCAATATGGAATACTATATCAGCAACACCGGCAGCTATCAGAAGGGCTTCACAAAAAAAGAGCTTGTTGCATATCTGTCCGACGCACTCGGGGAGGGCTACACGGTTGTGGGCACAAATAAGTTTGGTGCTGTCAGCGCAGTTGTTACCAAGCAAGCGGAAGCATCAAAGAAATTTTCCCGCGAGCCGGAGAGGCTTAACGAGCTGAGACGGCAGAATGAGCGGAAGCTTGCGCAGGCTACGGCAGAGGATGCCGCAAACGAGAACGAGCGCGGCCTTATACGCGACTATCAGAAGCAGTACAGTAAGGTCGAGGACATACGCGAAAAGCTCAGTGCGGCGCAGCAGACGCTCACAGAGGCCGAGAACAACGGTGCGGACTACGACACCACGACCAAGGCGAAAAACCGCTTTACGCTGCTGAGCAAGCAGTATGCGCGAGAGCACCGCAAGCTTAACGGTTACGGCAGCACAAAGGCACTGCAAAACGTGCTCGAGAGGGTCAGTGCGAGAACGGCAAAGGATGCCGGGCATATCGACAACCGCAGCTTTTCAAGCGTGGGAGATCGAGGCGTGAAGCCGTTTCAGATGGAGCACCCGGAGCTGCACAAATATTACGAGGACATGGCTCAAACCGTGCTCGACGATATCGGCACAGCGACCATGTACCGCACGAAAAACGGCTATGTCAAAACCAAGTTTACCGACGACTTCAAGCGGGCATTGGGCGGCAGCTCGTTTAACGACGGGCTTCAAGCGCTTGAGGACATTGCAAACGACCACGGCAGTGAGAATTACGCTTTGGCAAAGCGCATGGAGCTGTTTTTGGACGATCTTCTTACCAACGGCTACAAGGGCGCAAGCGGCAACGCCGAATACATCCGCGCAAAAGAGAACATATCGGGCGGCAACACGGCATGGGAAAACTACCTTGAGGAAAATAGCCTTGCTATCGCGGATGGCCTGATAACGGAAAATGAACTGTATCAGGAATTTATACAGATGCGGTCTGACCTGCCGGAGGGCATGGGCGCGGCTTCCGCAAACTTCACGGGCGAGGAGACTGTAGGCGAGCGCTGGGTAACAGAGGCTCAGGGCAAGGGCGACAGCGCACTGCACCCGATAAGCAAGGAGCAGGAGGCAAACCTTGCCGAACAGCAGCAGAGAGCGCCGCAGGAGATACCCAAGAAAGACCTAAACGGCAAGCTCACAAGCAAGCATGTTTCGACAATAGCCAACAGCGGCATGACACCGGCTGAGTTCTCCGACGCGCTGAGAGAGGACGCGGCATTGGGTAAATTCTCGCATATCGCGTACTCCGACGAGGCGGCGCTCAAAAAGGCTAACCGCACTATAGAAATCAACGGTTGGGATCAGGCGCTTGCGGACTATAAGGCAGAGATAAACAGCGGCAGAGTTTCTAAGGACAACACCGTTATGGGCATTGCCCTTTACAACAACGCCGTCAACAGCGGAGATTACGCAACGGCAATGGACATTGCCTCGCTCATGGTCAAGAACTCCACGAACACGGCGCAGTCCTTGCAGGCAATGCGCATTCTCAACAAGCTCTCGCCCGAGTGCAAGCTATACCTCGCGGCAAAGTCTGTCGAGAACATCGAGGAAGACCTCAACGAGCGATACAAGGACAACAAAGCGGATATCCATGTTGATAAGATACTTTACGACGAGTACGCCAAGGCACTCAGGCAGGGTGACGAGGACGGCATAAAAACCGCGTGGGCGAACATCGAGCAGAGCGTAGCACAGCAGATAGACGCGACATGGTACGAAAAGCTCAACAACTTCCGCTATCTCGCAATGCTGGGCAATCCGAGAACGCATGTCCGCAACATAGTAGGCAACGCATTTTTCGTGCCTGTCAGAGCTGTCAAGAACACGATAGCATACGGCCTTGAGAACATAGCCAACGCGAAAATAAACGGCGGCATAGAGCGCAGCAAGGCTATACTCAATCCAAGCAACGCGGCGGATGCAGCGCTTATCAAATACGCAATGTCGGACTTTGAGGCCGTGCAGGAGGTCATACTTTCGGGCGGCAAGTATGTCGACACATTTCAGGGTATCGACAAGAGCAGGACAATATACAAGACCAAGATACTCGAAGCGGCACGCAAAGGCAACTTGGCAGCGCTCGACGCGGAGGACGCATGGTTCTGCAAGCCCGCGTATGCAAACGCGCTTGCCAAGTGGTACAAGGCAAACGGCATAAGCGCCGAACAGCTAAACACCGGCAAAGTGCCGGAGGAGACGATAATCAAGGCGCAGACCATTGCCATCAAGGAAGCGCAGAAAGCCACTTACCGCGACACCAACTGGTTTTCCGCACAGGTCAGCAGGCTCGGCAAGGTGGATAACAAAATCGCCTCTGTGCTCATTGAGGGCGTTTTGCCGTTTAAGAAAACCCCGGCGAACATCTTAGCCCGCGCCGTTGAATACTCGCCGGTCGGACTTATAAAGTCGCTTGCGCTGGACACCAAGAAAGTCAAGGCATATGTGAACGGCGACATTGAGAACGGCATGAGCCCCGCGCAGTTTATAGACGATGTTTCGGCAGGGCTTACAGGCACGGCGCTTATGGGGCTGGGTGTGCTTTTGGCCTCGTGGGGTGTACTGAGCGGCGGCGAGGGCGACGACGATAAGCAAAACTATTTTGACGATCTGAGCGGCAAGCAGAATTATGCCTTGAGCATAGGCGGTTTGAGCATCACGCTTGACTGGCTCGCGCCGGAAAGCATGCCGCTGTTTGTCGGCGTTGAGTTTTTTAATTCCCTGAGCAGCAAAAACGAGGACAACAGCTTTGTGCAAAATCTTATAAGCTCGATCATGAGCCTTAGCACACCGATGTTTGAAATGTCCATGCTGCAAAGCGTCAACGACCTTTTCGATAATCTTGCATACATACAGCAGGGTGAAGGTACTTTCAAAATCGTGTCGAGCATGGCATCAAACTATATATCACAGTATTTCCCGACGTTGTTTGGGCAGGCGGAGCGCACATTTGAGGAAACCCAGCGCGAGACAACGTACATTGACCGCAACAGCGCTATGGGGTCTGAGCTACAGTACATGTGGGGCAAGATCGCAAACAAGATACCGTTTTATGATTTCAGTCAGATACCGTACATTGACGCATGGGGGCGCACAGAGGAGACCGGCAATCTCTTTGAGAGAATGCTCAACAACTTCGTCAATCCCGCATACGTCAAGCAGGAGCGCCCGACAGAGATAGACGGCGAGCTTGAGCGGCTTTACGATCTCGGCGAGACCGGCGTATATCCCAGCCGTGCAGAGACGGACACCAAGATAAACGGCGAGTACCTGACGGCAGATGAGTATGTGAAGTACGCCACCGCCAAGGGGCAGACCTCATACGAGCTTGCGCAGGGCGTTATAAACAGCGCGGCGTATTCCGGCGCGTCAGACCCCGAAAAGGCGTACATGCTCAAATATGTTTATTCCTACGCAGACCACATTGCAAGGTACGAGGTCAATAGCGACTATTCCCTTGCAAAATGGGAGATGGCAGCATACAAGAGCGGAAACCCGATGCAGGCTATCATCGACCACGCGCAGGAATATTACAAACCCGACGAAGAAAACTAAATAACATGGCAAGGGTGGGGTGACATACTCCGCCCTTTTTTATTATGCTAAAGACATAAGCGAAAAAGGAGGCAATGCCTTTGACAACTATAATGATCGGAAAGGCGCTGGCGACGGTCACGGAGAACGAGACGCTCACCAGCGGCATGATAAACGCGAAAATCAAATTCGAGTTTTCCGATGACTGGACATCGAGCATTTCAAAGACCGCGATATTTACGGCTGGCGACGTGACAAAGGTCGTGCTCGACTCGTATTGGGAAAACAACGTTTGCTCCATCCCGCAGGAGTGCCTTGAAAAAAGCGACGAGATACTCATGGTCGGCGTGTACGGCGCGGACAACGCCAACGTCGTAGCGATACCCACGGTGTGGGCGACGGTCGGCAAGATACGCAAGGGCTATGAGGGCTACGAGGACGTATCGACCGGCACACTGCCCATATGGGCGCAGGTGCAGTCTGCCGCGGCGCAGTCGGCCACGGCGGCAAAGAATGCACAGGACGCGGCAGAAACGGCGCAGGGCAAGGCTGAGGACGCGCAGGAGGCAGCGGAAGCGGCACAGGCCGAGGCCGAGACGGCACAGGGCAAAGCGGAAGCGGCGCAGAGCAAGGCCGAGACTGCCCAGGGCAAAGCCGAGAGCGCACAGTCAGCGGCAGAAAGCGCGGCAGCATCGGCGGCGGGTTCGGCAGCGTCGGCGGCAAGCAGCGCATCGGCGGCGGCTTTATCCGAGGACGCGGCGGCAGAATACGAGGCCGGAGCAAAAACGGCGGCGGCATCGGCGGCGGCAAACGGCAAGCTCTCCGAAAGCTGGGCTGTCGGCGGCACGGGAGTGCGCGAGGGCGAGGACACGAACAACGCCAAGTATTGGGCAATGGCGGCGCAGGGTGCGGCGGGAGGCGGCGTTACGAGCTTCAACGGACGCGGCGGCGCTGTTGCACCGCAAAAGGGCGATTACACCGCCGACATGGTCGGAGCGGACGCACAGGGCGCGGCTGAGACCGTTCAGGACAATTTGAACACCCACGCGCAAAACACCACCATACATATCACCTCCGCCGAGAGAGCGAAATGGAACGGCAAGCAGAACGCCTTGACATTCGACACAGCGCCCACGGAGGGCAGCACAAACCCGGTAACGTCGGACGGCATAAAGGCTGCACTTGATGATGTTCAAAACAGTCTCGTGCTTGACGATACGCCGACAACAAACAGCTCAAACCTCGTCAAATCCGGCGGCGTAAAATCGGCGCTTGATTTGAAACAGGACAAATCCACAGCTATCACCACATCGAATATCGCAAACCAGACCGTCAACAAGGCGAAGTATGCAACCGACGGTATCGCGGTCGGAACGCCTGCGCTGCGCAATCAGTATTTTGCAAGCGCGGAGTCAACGCCGACTGTAAACGGGCAGATATGCTGGGTGTACGGCTAAGGAGGCGCGGATATGGCATTACCAAGCGGATATACAAGGCTTGATTATATTCAGTCCAGCGGCACACAGTATATCAACACAGGGTTTAAGCCGAACGGAAACAGCCGCATTGTGATGGACTGCGAACCGACAAGCGTTGACAATACGTTCGGCTTTTTCTGTGCGAGAACTGCCACGAGCGCAACCGATGCTACATCAAATACGCTGTTTCTTATTAGCGGTAATTACAGAAAAGACTTCTACGGCACAAGCAAAACCACAAGCGGAGCGTACGGAGCTGGCAAGCGCATAACTATTGACAGCAACAAAAACAATGTGACCATAGGTACAGACTATTCATTATCGCTTACTGCGTCAACAAATTCCTCCCCGATGGCGCTGCTTCTTATGGCAACGGCTGTGCCCGGAAGCACCGCCGGAACATTAACGAATATCGCCAACTTCGCAAAGATGAAGCTTTACAGCGCGCAGGTATACGACAACGGAACGCTTGTGCGTGACTTCATCCCCTGCAAGAACGCAAGCGGCGCTATCGGCCTGTGGGATAACGTAAATTCCGTGTTCTACGCCAACGCCGGAACGGGCACATTCAGCACCGGCAAAAAGCACAAGGTGCTGATAAATGGTACGGGCTACGAGACAAAAAGCGGCCGAGTGCTGATAGCGGGAACGGGCTACGACATTAAAAAAGGCCGGACGCTTATAGGCGGCACGGGCTATGATATCAAGTTTGATACGCCTGTCGGTGAACTGGCTGTTGGAACGAGTGTGTTTATGAATGTCGGGGGAGTAAGAACTGAATTTATCGTTGTCCATCAGGGTGATTTGCTTTTAACGGTCGATAAGCCGACTAATATTTGCTCTGGTACATGGGTGATGGAAAAGTCCGGTTCGCTTGGCACGTATTTTGATCAGAATAATATGCAAGATGGTTTTTTACCTAAGCTCGACGCTGAAATTCAAAGGCTCCTTAAGCCTATAAGCTGCTATACAGCAAGTAACTCCGTAGCATCAAGAAAGATAACTATCCCACATAAGGAAAATGTAGTAAGTGAACAAACAGCTATTGAACATTCTATGATGGACTATTTCGCTAATGGAGGAAGTAAAATAGTTTTTTTGGATGGTGTAGCCAAATCTTGGTGGTTAGGTGGTCACTATTTTTCCATAGATAACATCGGAATGGCTTATGCATTAGACAGTAAAGGAAACAAAGTGAGCGCAAAAACAGAAAATTTTTACGTCTTGCGTACTTTGTTACTTCTGCCACAAGATGACACAAGCATTGACAGCGATTACAACATCATACCCACATAAGGAGGTACACAATGACCTACATCAAAGTAAACAACACACTATATCCCGCGACGATAGACGGCAGAATAGCCGACTACGAATGGGACAGGCGCGACACCAAGAGCATCACGCTCAGTATGACCTACGCGGAGGTGCTCGCACTGCTGCCGGATAACACCACGTGGGCTATCGTTCAGAAAGACACCGTGCCCGTTTATGACCCCGACACAGGCGAGCAGACCGGCACGATGGTTGAAGAAAACGAATACGACAACAGCGAATACAGCATGTCCGGCGTTATCCGCGATAACCGCGACGGCACTGTTACCATCAAAATGGGCAAGCCGACGGAGATAGAGACCGTGACGGCAAACGCCATAAGCGCGGCAGACCTTGACAACGCCTACAGGGAAGGAGTAAACAGCATATGACAAAAACAGAGGCCATGACCAAGATGAAGGAAAAGGGCGCGGACGATGCGCTCAGTTTGCGCGGACGGGCAAGCACGATGGACGGCACGGCGATAATCGCCGAAGAAAGCAAAGTGCCCGACTTCGACGCGCAGAAGGATTACAGTGCATGCCCTGCCGGTACGCCCGTAGCGGACGAAGGGCAGGTGTGGACGCTTATCACGCCGCACAACGCCGCGAATTATCAGGGCAGACCGAGTACATTACGCGCCCTGTGGGGGCTGTGCCACACTAAAGACCCCGCAAAGGCCAAAGCATGGGTAGACCCCTACGGCACGAGCGGCATGTACATGACCGGCGAGTGCTACAAGGACGAAAACGGCACTGTGCATAAGTGCAAGCAGGATAACGTCGTGCACGACGCAAGCGCCCTGCCCAGTGCGTGGGAGGATGCGTAGCTTGTGACCGGCATTAATGCCGTTTGCAATAGTGCCCCTTGCCGTTCGGGGGCTTATAAATAGGCGGCTTGCAAAAAGAAAACTGCGGCGGCTCAGTTTAGATAGACAGCACAAGCCTGAAAAAAGAACAGCTATCCTTGAAGATTTACAACCGCCACTAATTGAAGATCATCTCGTAGGGCGCGAGATGGGTAAAATAAAAAATGCCCACTGAGATGAAGGACGGTGATTTAACCATGAACATTACCCCAAAGCAGGTGCTCACGCTTGCGGCAAAGTACATAGGCTACAGGGAAAAAGCATCGAGCAAGGATTTATACAGCTTCACGGACAACGCTGGAAGCGGCAACTTCACGATGTTCCAGGCCGAGCTTGACAAGGCTGGATTCTGGAACACGCCGAAGAACGGCTATGAATGGTGCACAAGCTTTGTGGCGTGGTGCTTTTGGCGCATAGCCGGAAGCGAGGCAAAGGATGTGCTGTGCCTTACGGGACCATACGGCGCAAGCTGCGTATCGTGGGCGAAGTATTACGCCGGACAAGCGCGGCTGTTCACCAAGCCGCAGGTCGGCGACCAGTATTTTCAGAAGGATATGCGCGACGGTCTGCCATGCCACACGGGCATTGTCGAAAGCGTAAGCGGCAACACCTTCGTTACCATCGAGGGCAACGCCGGTAACGCCGTCAAGCGCGTCACGCACACACTAAACAGCACGGTCTACGGCTTCGGCAGACCGAAATATTCAGCAGAAACGAAGGATGAAGAAATGGTCAGGTGGAAAACGATAAACGATGTGCCGGAGGGCTATTACCGCGATGTTGTCAAGCAGCTGATGCAGGACGGCGTTATTCAGGGTAAGGGCGACGGCGTGATAGATATCACCGAGGATATGCTCAGGACGGTGATTTATTGCAAAAGAATGACAGAAAAGATGTTGGAGAAGTAAAGCATGGCAGAGAGCATAGTGGTAGCAATAATAACGGGAGTTCTGACGCTTGTGGGAGTGCTTATCAGCAACAGCAAGTCACAGGCGGTTATGGAGACTAAAGTAATCGAGCTGACGCGCGAGGTGAGAGAGCACAACAATTTTGCAAAGCGTATGCCGGTGGTAGAGGAGCAGCTCAAGGTTGTCAACCATCGGATAGCAGACCTTGAAACGGAAATGAAAAACCATCATCATTAACAGGAGGACGTATTATGAAAATCAACTGGACTGTAAGACTTAAAAACAAAACGTTTTGGCTCGCACTCGTTCCGGCGGTGCTGCTGCTTATTCAGGTGGTGGCCGCAGTGTTTGGCATCGACCTGAAGCTTGACGGGCTGGGAGACAAGCTGCTGGCCGTGGTAAATGCACTGTTTGCCGTGCTAACCATTCTCGGCATTGTGACAGACCCCACGACCGCAGGCTTGAGCGACAGTAAGCAGGCCATGACCTACGAATGCCCGAAGTGCGATAAGTAAATGACACAGGCTCGCTTGAGGCTTCCGCCGGACATGGCGATGCTGCCGCGCGAGCAGTGGGAGAAGCTTATATACTGCTCGAATCTCGGACTCGAGGGCAGCAAGATCGCCGATCTTTATTTCATTCAGCAGATACCGCAGATAGACATTGCAGAAGAAGTAGGGCTTGACAGAAAAACCGTCTCAAAGCGACTTTTGACGGCAAGAGCAAAAATCGAACGCAACTATGAGCGGCTTTTCAAAAGCTGAGAGGAGGCATAAACCTCCTCTTTTTTTATGCTTATATTCCCCATAACACGGACATTGAGTACCCCCTTGAAAACAGAAAAAGCTTTAAGCTTTTAAGTACAAGGAGGCGGCGACATGTTCGTGTTTTTTAATCCCAACCCGGATGCAAAGCGCGTGGGCGACTGTACCGTGAGGGCGATAGCCAAGGCGATGAATACCGTTTGGGATAAGACCTATCTCGCTTTGTGCGTTGAAGGTCTGAGACTGCATGACATGCCCTCGGCAAACAGTGTTTGGGGTAGTTACCTCAAGGCCAACGGCTTTAGACAGCATGCGCTGCCGGACACTTGCCCCGAGTGCTACACGGTCGCCGCCTTCGCCGAAGAACATCCGCAGGGCACTTATGTGCTTGCGCTGTCCGGCCATGTCGTGACGGTTGAGAACGGCGACTATTACGACACATGGGACAGCGGGGACGAGGTGCCGGTCTATTACTTTGAAAAACGGGAGGAACAGTAATGGCTTTTGGTTACAACGCGCCGTATGGGCAGCCGTATTATCAGCCGCCTATGATGGACAATCTCGCGCAGATGAGGGCTCAACAGCAGCCGATGCAGCAGCAGAGCCCGGGCATGATCTGGGTGCAGGGTGAGGCGGCAGGCAAGTCGTATCTCGTCGCGCCGGGCAACACCGTGCCGCTGTGGGACAGTGAGCGGCAGACCATCTATCTCAAGTCCGTAGACGCTTCGGGCATACCGACGATGAGAATACTTGACTACACGGAAAGGACGCGGTCGATGCCGCCTCCCGGCGTGGAATATGTAACACGCGCAGAATATGACGCGCTTGCAAAGAAGGTTGAGGCGCTTACTCCGAAGGAGGAAGTAAGCAATGGGTAATCCGCTTTTTCAGGCGCTCGGCGGGAATATGGGCGGCATGAACCCGCAGTTCCAGAACATTGTGCAGCGTTTTCGGCAGTTTAAGAGCACGTTTCAGGGCAATCCTCAGCAGGAGATACAAAAGATGCTGCAAAACGGCAAGATAACGCAGCAGCAGCTTAATCAGGCGCAGGTATTCGCACAGCAGTTCCAGGCACTTATGAAGTAAGTACATTTTATCCGGCCGGGTATTTGTAAATACATTTTAAAAGGAAAAATCAAATTATGTCTCTTAGTTCCGATGCGCCGGTCATGACCATGCCGGTAGCACCCTCCAACTCCAACAGCGGCTGGGGCGGCTTCGGCGGCGACGGATGGTGGATAATCCTGTTTGTCATTATCCTGTTCGGCTGGGGCGGCAACGGCTGGGGCGGCAACAACAGCGGCGGCGTTATGGACGGCTATGTTCTGACTTCCGACTTCGCAAACCTTGAGCGCAAACTCGACGGCGTTAACAACGGCCTGTGCGACGGTTTTTATGCAATGAACACAGGTATGCTCAACGGTTTTGCAAACGTCACTCAGGCGGTCACAAGCGGCTTCCAGACCGCAGAGCTGTCCAAGTGCAACCAGCAGGCCGCATTGATGGCACAGCTTAACGCAATGCAGATGCAGGCGCAGGAGTGCTGTTGCGAGAACCGCGCGGCGATAGCACAGGTGCGCTATGACATGGCGACGCAGGCATGTGACACCCGCAACACCATTCAGAACACCACCCGCGACATTATCGACAACGCCAACAGCAACAGCAAGGCAATTCTCGACTTCCTCGTGAACAGCAAAATGCAGGATCTTCAGACCGAAAATCAGAATCTCAAGCTTGCGGCTTCTCAGGCGGCGCAGAACAATTACCTTGTCTCACAGCTCAGGCCTTGCCCCACTCCGGCTTACATCACTTGTAATCCGTGGGCAGCATCCGCGCCTTACGGCACTTGCGGCAGCTGCGCATAACAATTGCACAGCGTAGCTTTTTCGTGGCTTCACGAAGATGGTCGGGCTTTTACCGATACTAAGATCAAGCGGTGAGGCTCATGGTCTCACCGCATTTTTTTATGAAAGGACAATATTATGGCTGAATACGTGAATACAAACATTGTGACCGTCGCGGCAGGGCAGAATGTGCCTCTGACGGAAACGGCGGTGCAGGGCAATTGCAGCATCGTACACCGCGAGGGCGCTGGCATTGTCACGCTGCGCGGTCTGACGAACCAGTGCAGGGCGCGTTTCCGCGTCGCATTCGGCGCGAATGTAGCGATACCCACGGGCGGCACGGTCGAGGCGATAACCGCCGCACTTGCAATAAACGGTGAGCCGCTTACCAGTGCGACGGCGACCGTGACACCGGCTGCCGTTGAAAACTACTTCAACATTTATGTTGCAGCAAATGTAAACGTTCCGCGCGGCTGCTGCCTGACTGTGGCGGCAGAGAACACGAGCGGACAGGCTATTAACTTCGCAAACTCCAACCTGATCGTTGAGAGAATTGCATGAGAGGAGTAAAACTATGAGTATGAGATCACTTGAAAAACTTCGTGATATGCTGTGCGAGGAGCTTGACGATATCGCGGAACAGGGCGAGCTGAACACAGGCGCACTCGAAGTCATTGACAAGCTTGTACACAGCATCAAGAACATCGACAAGATCATGATGGCCGATGGCTACAGCCGTACCGGCGAATGGGACGCAGAAGGCTACATGCGAGGCAACAGCTATCGCAGAGGCCGCGACAGCATGGGGCGCTTCACCTCCCGCGATGCAGGGTACAGCCGCAGAGGGTACAGCCGTGGCGACGGCGCAGACCGCGCTATTGAGCAGCTTGAGGACATGCTCAAGGATGCCGGCGGCGAGTCTGAGCACATGGCGATAAAGAAAGCTATCAGCGTGCTGAAAAACGCGTGAAATAAGTTGTCGTAAATTTTGTCGTAAAATTGCACGTTAAACAGCGTATTTTTGCGTTGAAAAATGTAATGCATCGCTGAAAAATGTATGATGCAAAAACGGTGCAAACCATTGATAAACAAAGAAAATCCCGCAGTTTCAATAACTACGGGATTTTCTACATATTGGAGCGGATGACGGGAATCGAACCCGATTTGTGCGGCAGAAAAGCATTGATAAATCAAGGATTTTTAACCGTTGTCGTAAAATCTGTCGTAAAATCGTAATATTGACGCATCTTTTCAACGTCTGCGGACCTATCGGATTGAGCCAATTTGATATATACGTTATGAACGGTTTGGGTATTCGACCAGCCGCCAATTCGCATGGTTTGATGTTCCGACCATCCTAAATGGTAAGCCAACGACGCAAAGGAACGGCGCAGCCCGTGTACCCCAACTCGCGGCAGTCCGGCTTTATCGCAGGCTCGATTTATTTGAACATATAGGACATTCGGCGAGGGGTAATGCAGAAACGGTTTGTCGGTAGCACCGTCATATGCTTTTATTAACTCGGCAAGTCGCGGTATCATAATGGGCACTTCACGGCGCGACGATGTGTTTTTGTTTTCCTCTTTGCGTACAAGCGCGTTATTTGCGTTTAGGACGGCGCTTCCCTCAACAAGTATAGTTTGACCGTTTATCTTGTTCGGTGTCACAGCAAGCAGCTCAGAGCGCCGCAAACCGTGTAAGGCAAACAGAGCGCCCATCTCGCACGGCTCGTCTCGTATTACGTCAAGGAAAAGCTTTATTTGCTCGAAGTCGAGCCATGACAACTCGTTTCGGATAACCTGCGGTATGGCCGCGTCTGCTTGTATGCCGTTTTCGGCAAGCACAGTGCGCACTAATCCCCATTCGTTTTTTAATGTTTTTGCTTTTACGCGCCTCGCCTCGCTGTTTATCACAGCTTGCCAACTGCTGACCGACGATATATCATCATCCATGATACCCGGAAATGCGTTGCGCTGAATGATGCGATACCCCCGCACGGTCGCCGGAGACAGAATATTATCTCTTGCTTCTATGTATCTGTCAATTGCCTGCCTAAGCGTAAGCTTTGGAGCACCTTTGCCGGATGCAATAAATCCCGCGCGGATGGCAATAGCCTTTGCTTTTGCGGCTGCTTCGGTATCTTCAATCACGGTCACGCCCTCGCGGCGAAGATCAACATACCACTTCTGCCCACGCTTACGCGGCGTGGGTATTTTTATTTCATCTTTCTTTTTCCGTTCACGTTGAAGCTTTTCACCGCAATAACCGCAGTATATAAAATGCAGATCGTCGGGTATATCTGCTTTGCATTTCTTGCACTTCATTATTCGCTTTATCCCCCTTAGATATTCGCCGAAAATAATTTTATAGCGAATAATGCCCACAGAATCAGTCCTGTGGGCTTTTTGTTATTTTGGCATCGCGGACTACAGTTTTTATTGCAGCAGCTATCAGCGCGACGGCAGCAAGCACCACGATAGCAAGGAACACGGCAAGCACGGTTAAACTGCCGGATTTGAAAAGGCCGATGTTTTTCAGCTGTATATCAAATATGATATATCCGATTACCGCGCACAGCAGGACCGCGCATATACCGATAAGGCTGAAAATCAGCGGGCGATAGGCCGAGCCTAAGCGTTTATAATGCTCGATATCATTTTTCAAATGAACATTTTCAATTTTGCACTCATAGCTTACCGCTTTTGCCTCTGCAAGCTCTTTTGCGTCATTTGACGACAGTCCAAACAGTTCGTCGAGCGACAAGCCAAGCACCTTGCATGTCGCGGCAGAGTAATACAAAAGCGGCTGCTTCATCGTTCCGGCGTTTACCGTGCATATATTATTGTACGGTACGCCGGTTTTGTCCGACAGCTCCTGCAGGGTCATTCCGCTTGCGTTCTTTGCTTTCCTCACCTCTTCCTGATATGCGTCGAAATACGGCTGCATATTCTGCATTTCAGGCATTTTGACATCTCCTCCGAAAAATTATTGTATTTTACGAACGCCTCTCCCCCGGCATTCGGATTTTTCGTGGACGTTTCGGGAATTACGGCATGGACATTTGTCAATACACTTGATACCCTATAAGTACAGCAAGCAACATTTTACATACGCTGTGTGAAAAAATGTCCTGCCCTGTTGGCGCAGCGGCAGGACGGATTAAACTAAAGAGGTGCGGCATGAAGAAGAACGTGAAAAAAACTACGCCTGAACCCCTGAGAGCTAAGTGGCTTGTAAGAAACAAAACTGTTATAATAATAACCGAGGCCAGCGACGAGCGCATACAGGAGCTGCTGAGGCTGTTTGACGATGGTCACCGGCTGCCGGGGTCATAGGGTCAATTCGTTTTATATCCGTCGGCTATGATATCTGCGTATTTCTCATATTCATATTGTGAGTTGTTGAAACGCCTTTTTATTTCGTCTATTAGTTTGTCAGCATCAAACTGATTTTTCTTACCGCGCTCGACTCCTGTAAGACCATCGTCATAGCCTGCATCATAGCCGTCGTTATAACCAACGTCATAACCCTCATCATGGCCTGTCGAATACCCTTCTTTATTTCCGGCTTTTTGGCCTTCTTCGCGGCCTACTGAATAACCTTCGTCATACCCAGCGGCGTGGCCGCTACTGTTCCCGTAGCTGTAGGCTCCAAACGAACAGACAATCAAAAGCACAAGGGCAATGATTATGCCAAAATATTTCGGGGCAGACTTTTTTGTTTGCCCTCGATCATATCCTCCATGCGTTGAGCGTTTGAATTATAATCAGACATCAAAATTAACTCCGTGAAATAATAAGGCTTGCATTTTATATGCAAATGCGCTATTATCTAATCAAGACAAATAAAAGCTTGATAGTATCTTATTTGGGCATGTTAA
>CALBGG010000023.1 GCA_937893605.1 uncultured Clostridia bacterium | reverse complement strand
GACGGGTCTCGGCAACCGCGACGCGACCGTCACTTACGACGGCAAAACCGTCACCTACACCGTAAGGGTAAGCCTATTCGGATAAATAAAAATCTCTCTCAGCAATGCCTGAGAGAGATTTTTTATGCAGTGCAGAACTTTAGAAACTGCCTTTTGTTCCTTCGGAAGAATCCGCGTATTGTGATGAGCACAAGTGCGGCGACGGTGAGATAATACGCCGGCATTGCAACGACCCATGCACTCTGCGGCAGAAACCGATGTATGATGGCTCCGTCAAGCAGAATATATATCAGAAGTCCGTCGTTTCCGGCAACGAAGGGACGCAGCACCAAAGCGTTGACGGCAACGAGAATAACTCCGACTGCGAGCGAGGGTGCTTCCTTTGTGCTGCACAGCTCAGAGGATATGGTCACAAAGCCGCAGAAATAGATGCTTCCGTGGCAAAACATCGAGATAAAAACATCGGCAGCCGGGAACTCTGCGTATATCGGGCCGCCTGAAATGATCATTGCCATGTAGTAGAAAAAGCCTGCCATGAGCCCCGAGTAGGCGGCCCAGCCATGCAGCCGCTTTTTCGATATAAGCAGGATCGTAGGAACGGCAAAGTAGGCGACCGTAGAAAATTCTACAGGGATCATAATTGTGCCTATAATAAGCGGATAAATCACAATGTAGCGAATTAAATTTCCCGAGAGCAATGCTGCGCACAGCACGGATATAACTTTTTTTCGAGTGCTTACAGGGCATTTGCAAAGCTTATATGCCAGTACGTTTATGCAGCCGAAGAACACAAGCGCAACAGCGTTCAAGCCGTACATGAGACATCACCTCAATTCATAAACCAGCCCCATGTGTGCCAGAACTGGAGCGAGCCTGCGGACAGGCAGCACGCGATAAACGAGAGCACAAAGCATACCACAAACAACGCAAGCGAAATGAGCGCGAACGAACGCAGACGGCGCCTATTCTTTGCGGAAAAACGGGGGCTTACCGGCAGAGCGGGGAGCGAGGCCTCGCCCTTTGCGGAGGCTAGTGCGTTGCGGTGAAATCTCCCGTAGGAGCGGAATATCTGACGGTAGAAAGCGAAGTACCAGATGCAGCCTGCGACGGACAGAGTGCACAGTGCAAGCAGACTGATGCCGAGGATAGCGCCGCACCAATACGGCATTTCAGGAAAAGTAACGAAGGGCAGCCTGCTTATATCGGCTATAAGGCACACACCGGTCACACCGAAGCTCAGAACGCATGCTGCAAGTACGATGCCGAACGACAGGAGCAGGACGGCGAAAATGCCGAAAAACAGGTCGCTCCAAACAAGCCACAGCCATGTCGTTACGGCCGAAGGCTTTGCGCCAGGTTGAGGCGCGGAGTTAAACTGCGCGGCTATATCGGCGGGATCGCCAAGCCTTGCGGCGATCTCCTCCTCTGAAAAGCCGTCGGCGAGCTTGAAAGCAAAATGCTGCTCATATTCTTCGATAATATCCTCAGTGTCAGTTATCTTTCTCTTGCGAAGCTCATCACTGAGCAAAGTCATAAATTCTCTTTTAGTCATTGCTTTCATCCTCCAGCAGCTTCTTGACAGACTGTGCAAACTTCAAATATTCCGCACGGTCGTTTTTATACGTCTCTCGGCCAAGCTCTGTGAGCTTGTAGTACTTTCGCGGCGGTCCACCGCTTTCCTCCTGAAGATATGTTGTCAGCAGACCGTCGGCTTTCAGCTTCCTCAGCAGCGGGTAAACCGTGCCGTCTGCAATGTCGATATGACCGGAGAGAAAATCGGCTATCTCATATCCATAGCAGTCGCGCTTGATGAGCAGCGACAGGACGCAAAGCTCCAGCACACCTTTTTTGTATTGCGCGTTCATGCCAGGCTCCTTTCATTAATGTTTATCCTCACACTATTGAATTATATTCAGTAGTTATAAAAAGTCAAGTCTTTTTTCGAAAAAAATTAACTGCGGCGAGAATTATATCTTGCCGCAGTTTGAAATTATCCGATTATCAGCTCTTTTTTCCGAGCTTTGCAAAGTGCTTGAACGTCATCGGCCAAAGGATGCCGGCAAAGAGGATTACGATGAAATACCGCACTCCGTGAGCGACGCTGTGACCTCCGAAAAGCGCGAGCAGCGGCGCTTTAAAAACGGCCTTGAGCGCGAGCAGAATGCCGAGGCCGACAACGACCTTTATTATCTGCGCCCACCACACGGCCTGAGTGGGAAAGTGAATGTGCTTTGTGTCAACATAGAAGGTCAGCATCAGACCAATCGAGCAGAACAGGATCATGTAAGCGTTCTTAAGTCCCGATGCGTAGTTGTCCGCGTCAATGTCCGCAGGGAAGCCGTACAGCTCGACGAATGCAACGAATGCCGCGGCCAGCATGATGAAAATCCCGAATATTATGTAAACTCTTTTAGGGTTCTTGTCCACATCACGGAAGAAGGGGTATATGACAAAAACCAGTACCGTTCCGACGATGAGCGATACGCCGACATCCAGCGGAGTGTGCACGCCGACATACATTCTCGAAAACGCAGTCAACGCGATGAGCAGCACAAAAGCTATCCTCAGCGCGGTGCTTTTAGAGTATCTTGCCGGTGCACCGAAGACGGCGAAGGCGTTCTGCGTGTGGCCGCTGGGAAAGGAGTAGCCTGTTGCCTCGGCGCGGGCGCTTTCGACTATGCTGAAGCCGGGGTCCTTCACCCACGGACGCGGGATGCGAAACCACAGCTTTAGAAACTGGTTTATGACAGTTCCTGCAAAGCCGACCGTCATCATGTAATATCCGCAGCTTTTACTCAGACACCAGAACACGATTATGGCAGCCGCGATAAAAACGGCCTCGCCGCCGAGATTAGTAACAAGTCCCATGACGGTATCGAGAAAGGGCGTGCGTATTTTTTCAAGTGCGTATAGAAGCTCCATGTGTCACCTCATAGATAATAATAAAATGACTGCCGCCGATGCACCGACGGCAGTCATTACCGATGTCAGGCCTCCGCGATTATGCGGTGGATGACCTTTGTGAAGCGCGCCTCGTTGTAGATAACGGGAACGGGATAGACGGGGTTTGCCTCCTTCATTGCCCATTGGCACATCTGATGAATGTCCGATTCCTTTATGAAATCGAAGCCGGAGGGAATATTCATGCGCTTATTCATCGCACGTATCTCGGCGATGAATGCCTTGGCCTTTTCCTCGTCACTGCCGGTGGTCTTAACGCCGGTGAGTTCGGCAAGATGTGCAAGCTTTGCGTAAACAGCCTCACCGTAGTCCTCAAGGACGATCGGGAGAATGACTGCGTTTGCAAGCCCGTGCGGTGTGTTGTACAGGCCGCCGAGCGTGTGCGCAATTGCGTGCACGTTGCCGACGCCGGCGCGGGTGAAGGCAAAGCCGGCCTTAAAGGCCGCCGTGAGCATATTCTGCCGCGCTTCCATGTCGTTCCCGTCATTGTATGCACGCTCGAGGTACTTGAATATCAGCACCGTTGCCTCCTCGGCAAGGCGGATGGACTCTTTGGTGTTGTACGTCCAGCAGACATAAGCTTCGACCGCGTGGGTCAGAGCGTCCATGCCGGTCGTAGCTGTGGTCTTCGGCGGAAGATCGCGCGTGAGCTCGGGGTCGAGTATCGCATACTTCGGAACAAGGCACAGATCCATGATGGCATACTTGTGGTGCGTTTCGGGATCGGTGATAACGGCGGCGATCGTCGTCTCCGAGCCTGTGCCGGCGGTCGTCGGAACGGCGACAAAGGTCGGTATCTTGTGTCGAACGCGCAGGAGCCCCGCCATCTTGTTGACCGGAGTGTTCGGGTGCACTACTCTTGCGGCCGCGCCCTTGGCGGCGTCCATCGGAGAGCCGCCGCCGATGGCGAGGAAGCCGTCGCAGCCTGTCTCAAGGTACTTTTTCTGAATTTCGTTTACCACGGTGACGGTCGGGTTGGCCGAGACCTCGGAATAATGCTCGTATGCGATGCCGGCCTTATCCAGCGCGGCCTTTGCTATAGGCGCAATGGTCTTGCCGACCGTGCGTCCGGTTACGATCATAACCTTTTTGACCTTGTTTTTCTTAAACAGCTCGGGAGCCTTGCTCAGTGAGCCCTCGCCCTCGACGGTGATGGGCTTACGCCAGTAGAGACAGCGGGCGGCTACGTTGAAAACAGCCTGAAATGAGCGATAGTATGCGTTTTTTATTGCATCCATATGTAATTCCTCCCAACATTAGATGTTTTAATTTTAATATATATACGGTGTTTAGTCAAGGGAAAAACGGTCTTGACAAATATCGAATATTGAAATTTACAGTACTGCATCTGCGGTATATCTTCTTCTTCAAAAGTGCAAAATAGACAAAGGCGGGAGCTCAAACCATGGGCTCCCGTTTTGATTTCGGTATTATTCACGATTGACTTTTATTGATATTGCTTTAAAATATGTATATCACATAAAAAGAGGGGTTTTAGCTTGAAGAATATAACGAGAGTCGCGCTCATAACCTCGGGCGGCGACTGTCAGGGTCTGAACGCGGCGATGCGCGGCATAGGCAAGGCTCTGCATAATAAGGTCGATAATCTTGAGATATTCGGAATGTATGACGGATATCGTGGCCTCATAGACGGCGATTATAAATTCATGGAGCCGAAGGACTTTGCCGGCATCCTCACTCAGGGCGGCACGATCCTCGGTACCTCACGCCAGCGCTATATTCCGGGAAAGGACATTATCGATGAGAACGGCAACAGCCTCATCCCGGCGATGAAGGATACCTATAATAAGCTCAATCTCGATTGCCTTGTCATCATGGGCGGAAACGGCACGCAGAAAAGCGCAAAGCTCCTTATGGATGCGGGCATGAACGTCGTGACCCTGCCCAAGACCATCGACAATGATATTTGGGGCACGGACACGACCTTCGGCTTCCAGAGCGCCGTTGATATTGCAACTAACGTAATTGACTATATCCATTCCACCGCGTCGTCGCACAGCCGGGTGTTCCTCGTCGAGCTCATGGGGCGCGACGCGGGCTGGCTCACGCTGCACGCCGGTATAGGCTCGGGTGCGGATATCATCCTCATCCCCGAGATACCCTATGATATCGACAGTATAATCAAGGCGATCGACCACCGCCGCCGCCACGGCAGAAGCTTTTCCATTCTCGCCGTTGCTGAGGGCGCAAAGAGCATCCACGATCAGATACTCACCGAGGAGGAAAGCCGCCGCCGCCGCGAGGAATCAAAGCACTCGACGATATCCTATGAGATAGCCGCGCAGATAGAAGCGGCTCTCGGTCAGGAGGCTCGTGTCACCATTCCCGGACATTATCAGCGCGGAGGCCCCCCGTGCCCGTACGACCGCGTGCTGGCCACCCAGTTCGGAACAGCGGCGGCTGACCTCATCGTCAATAAGCAGTACGGCCGCATGGTTGCCATCCGGAACGGTCATATCGTCTCCATCCCGCTTGAGGAGGCCGCGAGCAGAACAAAATTCCTGCCCACCGACCACCCGCTCATTCAGGTCGCGCGCGATATCGGCATATCCTTCGGAGACAAATAAGTATTAAAAATCCCGTCCTCAGGACGGGATTTTTGCTGTATCATCAATAATTAAACGGCTTTTTTTGTTGCTTGCACCAGGTTTTCAGAACAAAGCGCGTCGGCAGGAGCTTAACTCCGAGCACCTGCAACCTCTCCGGCAGACCGAGGATGGAAACGGGCTTGTTGCGGCGCATGTCTTTCACGGCTTTTTCAACGACCTCCTTCGGTCCGTAGTAGCGGTTAAAGTAGCTGACGGTGTCGTCATGTATCGCGTGGCTGAAAAACTCCGTCTGTATCCAACCCGGGCACACGGCCATGACGCGGATATTGCGCCGGCACAGCTCGACGCGCAGCGCTTTTGAGAAGCTGAGTACATAGGCCTTCGACGCGCCGTATACGTTTATATACGGAACAGGCTGGAACGAGGACATCGAGCCCATATTGTATATCTGAGCACCGTCAGGCATGTATGGCAGAGTGATGTAGGTCATACCCGTCAGCGCGCGGTCGTTGAGATCTATGATCTCAAGCTGCTTTTCCATATCCATCTCGGTGTATGCTCCGAAAAGGCCGAAGCCAGCTGCGTTTACCAAAACCCTTACCTCGGGCTTTTCAATCTCAAGCAGCGCCTTGAATTGGCTCAAGCTGCTGCGGTCAAGAAGATCGAGGACAACAGGGCGAATCTTCGCCCGTACCTGTGACTGAAGCTCCAAAAGCCTTTCCTCGCGGCGCGCTATAACCCACAGCTCGTCAAGCTCTGATTCTTTGTCTATCGCGTATACGAATTCTCTGCCCATTCCGGAGGATGCTCCGGTTATGACGGCAATCTTTTTCATAATCATATCTCCTTTTAAATGTTTAGCATAAGGGGAGGCGAACATTCTTTGCACCGATATGGTTTCCACTGCCACTTCGACACAGGGTTCACGCAATATATATCCGCAGGTGCGCAAATTAGCCTCTGAAAATAAGTTTTTCTTATTTTATCATATAAAAACCGTCCTTGTAAACAGTCTGTTTTCGGTCTAAAATAAGCAGCAGCTTTTATAAGAGAGGATATTTTATATGAAGAGAGAATCGTTCGGTTCGAGGCTGGGCTTCCTGCTTGTAAGCGCGGGCTGCGCTATCGGAATAGGGAATGTCTGGCGCTTTCCTTACATAACGGGTCAGAACGGCGGCGGCTATTTCGTGCTGTTTTACCTCATCTGCCTTATTGTCATGGGCATCCCGGTGCTGACGATGGAGCTTGCCGTCGGCAGGGCGAGCCGCCGGAGCGCGGTGCTCGGCTACAAGGCGCTCGAAAATCCGGGCAGCAAGTGGCATATTCACGGCTGGTTCTGCCTTATCGGCTGCTACCTGCTGATGATGTATTATACGACCGTCACGGGCTGGATGGCAAATTATTTCGGAAAATTTCTGACCGGCGTTTTCCGTTCGGGCATGTCCGCCGACGCAACGGGTGCGGTGTTCGGGGATATGCTTTCAAGTCCCGGCGAGATGGCGATATTTACGGAGCTCGTTGTAGCTGTCGGCTTCATCGTTTGCAGCTTCGGCCTGAAAAAGGGCCTTGAGCGCATATCCAAATTCATGATGCTTGCGCTGCTTGCCCTCATCGTCGTTTTGGCTGTGCACAGCCTGATGCTCCCCGGTGCCGGGGAGGGCATGAGGTTCTATCTGCTGCCGTCTGTTGACTCCATACGCAAAAACGGCCTCGGCAGCCTTATCATGGATGCCATGAACCAGGCGTTTTTCACCCTGAGTCTCGGCATCGCCGCAATGGAGATATTCGGCAGCTACATGAGCGATAAGCACACCCTCACCGGCGAGGCCGCGCGCATCTGCGCACTGGATACCTTTGTTGCTCTTATGGCGGGCACGATCATTTTCCCAGCCTGCTTCTCCTTCGGCGTATCGCCCGAGCAGGGCCCGTCGCTCATTTTCGTTACCCTGCCGCAGGTGTTCGTGAACATGTCCGGCGGCCGCTTCTGGGGAACGCTTTTCTTCCTGTTTATGATATTTGCAAGCCTTTCAACCGTGCTTGCTGTTTTTGAGAATATCATCGCCATCTGCATGGACACCTTCGGCATAAGCCGCAAAAAGGCCGTTGCGATAAACTTTGTGCTGCTGGCTCTTCTGAGCCTGCCCTGCGTGTTCGGCTATAACATCTGGAGCGAGCTCCGCCTCATCGGGGGCAGAGACGTGCTCGACAGCGAGGACTTTATAGTCTCAAACCTGCTTCTGCCCATCGGTTCGCTTGTCTATCTGCTGTTTTGCGTCAGCAAGTGGGGCTGGGGCTTTGATAAGTACATTGCCGAGGTCAATAAGGGCGCGGGCATACGCCTCTCGCCCAAGCTCAAGCCCTATTTCCGGTGGGTGCTCCCGATACTCATTCTCATAATCCTTGTGCAGGGACTGATATAAAGCTTAAAGCCGTGCTTTCGCGCTGCTTCAGCTCCTCATTCTGCCGTCTCAGCTCGTTAAGCCTCTCCGGCTCGCGGGAAGTCTTGACATTTCCTCTTTCAT
>CALBGG010000022.1 GCA_937893605.1 uncultured Clostridia bacterium | reverse complement strand
CGTCGGTAAACGGGAGAGTTCCGCGCTCAGGCAGGACGCTCAGTATCTGCTGTGCCATGTATTCGTGACCCTGGAGGTTCGGGTGAACTTTAAGAGCAAAGTACTCCCAAAAGTAGCGGTCGTTATAATTCATGGGGTAGGTCTCGGTGCCGACAACATCTGCGTAGTAATAGTTATCATATGTGCTTGCAAGCGACTTGATGTGGTTGTTTATCGAACGGACGATAGGAGCTGCAAGACCGCTGAGGTCGAGTATGCTGCCATCGGAAAGGCGGAAGTTCTTAAACGGATTGAATACGCCGACGGCAACAACAGTAATGTCAGGGTTAAGCTCGTATATTCTCGCCATGAGGGCGTCGTAGTTATCCTCAAACTGCTTCTCGGCCTTATAGAACGTCGAGGTTATTGTGGCCGCGAGCTTCGGCATCAGCAGCGCCGACTGACAGTACTCGATGAGCTTGCCGAACGCCGCGCCGAGGCTACCGCCGTTGTTCAGAAATTCCTTGATAGCCTTAAGTGCGGCATTGTCGGAGTCACCGGTCATCTCCTCAAGAACGACGCCGAGTGTGAACGAGAATACGTCGTTCGAGCCGACATTTATGCTTATGACATCGGCCTTTTTTATGGCAGACTTGTAATCTACCATTGCGTCGATAGCGTCAAGATCGGAGAGCGTAAAGGTGCCGTTGCCGTCGGTGTCGAAATAGGTGTTGCCCCATGAGCGGGTCGTGTCGTAATCGTTATACACACCATCAAGGAAGTAACGGAACTCAACGGCGCGCAGGCCGCTGCGGGCATATTGCAGAAGCTTTGCGTCGAGTGCGTTCGCGACGATGCTGTGGTATGCGGTGGGTACTGCGCTGTAGTCGTAGCCGTAGTAGATATAGTCCTCGTTGTAGACCGTTGTATAGTCGTCGGTCTCCTGATCGTAATAGGTCTCAGTGCCGTCCTTTGTGAGCGCGCAGCCTGCGGCAATGCTGTCGCCGACGCACATATAGTATTTATAAGGCTCGTAGTCGGCCAGTGCCGGTGCGCAGAGTGCGAACGCCATGACGAGCACGAGAACAAGGCTCAGTATACGTCTTGTATGCTTCATTAATTTATCCTCCGTTCCGTCGTTCAAACAGCTTCAGTTTCGTTTCTGTTTTCATTATTGTAGTCTTCTGCGAGTTTGAGGTAATCTATCTTTCCCATACCCGTGTGCGGCATGGACTCGACAAAAATAATGTCATAGGGCTTTGCCGGGCCTTCAAGCTCCTGGCGGCACATTTCGTAAAGCTCATTTTTTATAGCCGTCAGCCTTTCAAGCGTCTGCTCCTTTGCCTCAACCACGGCAAGAGTGAGCTGACCCTGAGCGTGGGTGGTGTCATTAACACCGACGACGGCGCAGCTTGCTACCATCGGATGATGTCCAAGCACGCTTTCGATGTGCGTGGGGAATATCTTGTGGCCGTTAAAAAGCGTTATCATGCGCTTTATCCTGCCCTTTATGTACACAAAGCCGTCGGAGTCCATACGGCCGATATCGCCGCTGTGCACCCAGAGCGTTCCGTCGGGATGGCGGTGGATGACGTTCTCGGTCTCTGTCTTGTTATTGAGGTAGCCGAGCATGATGGACGGACCGCTGATGCAGATCTCGCCCTCCTCGCCGTAGTCGAGCTCGTCGGTCGTGCCCGGCGCG
>CALBGG010000021.1 GCA_937893605.1 uncultured Clostridia bacterium | reverse complement strand
GAGCATCAGGTAAATAAAATAAGCGCTCTCGGCATCAGTGACATTATGGTTTCGGGCTACTCAAGGCCAATTACCGGTACAAGATTTGTCCCGGATATCTATCCGGAAAAGGGGCCTCTCAGCGGTATCCATGCCTGTTTATGCGCCGCAATGCGACCTTTGTGCTTTGTCATAAGCGTGGATGCTCCGCTGTTTTCGCAGGATGAAATGAAAATGCTGACAGAAGCGCACCTTGCCCGAGGCGAACCTATAACTGTCGCCGGACATTGCGGAACGCTTGAGCCGCTTATCGGCGTGTATGACCGCAGCCTGTCCGATGCAGCCGAAAGCATTCTTCAAGGCGCAAATACCTCCGTCAAACGCCTGCTCGACCAGGTCGGCTTTGCAATATGTGAATTTCCCGATGAAAACTCGGTTCGCAACTGCAATACCCCTGATGAGTATGATGAGCTGTGTTCGAATACGATCGATGGCACAAGGGCAAAACAGATCAGCATGAAATCGACAAGATAATAAGCAGTCGTGACCACCTGCTTTACGGGTAGTCACGACTGCTCTTGCCATTTCGGATCACTTCGTTTGATTATTACTTGGTTATCCGCCCGACGGCATACCGTCGGGCATTTTTTATTTGCCCACGCAGAAGCGTTCGAATATTCGGTTCGTTACCTCCTCGCGCACCGTGCGTCCCGTGAGCTCGCCGAGCGCGGACATTGCAGTTTCCGCTTCCGTAAGAACGATGTCCGGTGTACATCCGGATGCCATCGCGTTCTCGGCGGCTCTCATGGATTCAAGGGCGCGGGAAACGGCGTCAAACTGACGCGCGTTTGTCAGTATCTCGCCCGCGGGAGCCAACGGCGCGGGGAAAAGCTCGCGCACAGTGGCCTCGAGCCTTTTAAGCCCAACTCCGGTTACGGAGCTTATCTCGACGACGGGCAGCGCCGTTTCCGGGACGGCGGCAGTACTGCCGAGATCCTGCTTTGACAGTATGACAATGCCGTGCGGCGCATGCTCTGCGCATTTTATGAGCTCGATATCCTCCTTTGTAAGTTCGCGGCTGCCGTCGATGACGGCTAAAACAAGCTCGGCCTGCTCCATGGCGCGGCGCGAGCGTGAAACACCCATGCGCTCTATCTCGTCGCTCGTTTCGCGGATGCCGGCGGTGTCGGTGAGCCTGAGCAGCACGCCGCCGAGCAGGAGCTTTTCCTCAATGGTGTCGCGCGTCGTGCCGGGGATATCGGTGACTATGGCGCGGTCATAGCCCAGAACGGCGTTTAAAAGCGAGCTTTTTCCGGCGTTCGGGCGGCCGACTATCGCGGCGGGAATGCCGGAGTTCATGAGTCTGCCGCTGTCGTAGCTTGCGCGGAGCTTTTCGAGCGTCTCCGTGCAGCGGGCAATATCGGCTCTGTAGCGCTCGAGCGTAAAGTCCTCGATATCCTCATCGGGATAGTCGAGCACCGCGTGATAATGCGAGCTTATGTCGGTCAGGATATTGTATATACCGTCAATGCGCCGTGAGACGGCGCCGCCGAGCTGACCTGCGGCGTTGCGAGCGGCCTCGGCGGTCTCGGCGTCTATTATATCCGCAACGGCCTCGGCACTTGCAAGATCCATGCGGCCGTTTAAAAACGCACGTTTTGTAAACTCTCCGGGCAGCGCCTGCCTTGCACCGAGGAAAAACGCGGCGTCAAGAACGGCCCGCAGAACTACCGGTGAGCCGTGGCACTGAAACTCGGCGGTGTCCTCGCCGGTGTAGCTGCATGGCGTGCGGCTTATCGTGCAAAGACAGATATCCAAAAGCCTGCCCTGTACATCATAAAGCTTTCCGTAGATGAGCTTGCGGTCGGAAAAGTCCGACATTTTTCCGCCGGACATGGGCGAGAAAAGCTTATCGGCAATGTCTATCGCCATATCGCCCGACATGCGCACGATGCCTATCGCGCAGACCTGCGAGCCTGTGGAAACGGCGGCTATCGTATCTGACATGTTGTTACCTCCGAATAAAAAAGGCGGGTCTTTACCCGCCTTTTTAAGTAGTGAAAATCACTTGTTCATTCTTGCGGCTCTTGCGGCCTTCTCGTCGTTATCCTCGGAGATGTAGTAGCTCAGGGACAGCAGCGAGTCGGAGAAATGGATATTCTCGACGATGGTGCTGCTCTCGGGAGCGGTGAGCTCGACATTAGTGAAGTTCCAGATGGCGTTCACGCCGTGCGAGGTGAGAAGCTCGGTCGTCGCTACAGCGTGAGACTTGGGAACACACAGAACGGCCGCGTCAACCTTGTTTTCGGAAAGATACTGCGGCAGGGTGGCCATGTCATGGATCTTCACGCCCTCGTAATCCGTACCGATAAGCTGCGGCTTTATATCGAAGGCGGCTTTCAGGTCAAAGCCCCAGGTCTTGAAAGAGAAGTTGCATAAAAGCGCCTGACCGAGGTTGCCGACGCCGATAAGGACGGCGCTGTAGCCCCTGTCCATGCCGAGGATGGAGGCGATCTCCGCACGCAGTGCGGTGACCTTATAGCCGTAGCCCTGCTGGCCGAACTCGCCGAAGCAGCTGAAGTCCTGACGGATCTGCGATGGAGTGAGGCCGAGCTGGCGGCCCAGCTCGCCGGACGATATGCGGCTGACGCCCGCTTCCGTGAGCTCGTCGAGCTTTCTTAAATAACGCGGAAGGCGGCGGATAACGTTATTTGATACTTTTACACGCTTCATTTATGGTTCTCCTTAAAAAGCCTTAGGGGGGATGTTAATAAATTGATTAATGAATTATATCATATGTTTTTCGGTATTTCAAGTGGTTAAATGCCAGTAAATGTCCGATTTTCTGCCGAAATTGCCATGTTTTCAGATTGATGTTTTGTACAAACTATGTTATTTTTAAGGTTACGGATAAGTATAAGGAAAAACAATCGGAGAGTGATATAGATGCGAATGAGAAAAAAGCCGAATTTGCAGCCGCGCATGGAAAGATGCGCCGCCGTTCAGATAGAGAAGCCCGAGCTTCTTCGCGGCCGCTGGCACGATGAGTTCCCCGGCAGGGCGCTGTGGCTCGAAATAGGCTGCGGCAAGGGGCGCTTCACCGTCGGCACGGCGAGGGAAAACCCAGAGGTCGAGCTCATCGCGCTGGAAAAGGTCGAGGATGCGATGGTTATAGCCATGGAGCGCGCCTGCGAGGATAAAACGGATAATGTCCGCTTTATATCAATGGACGCGCTGAAGCTGCGCGAGGTATTCGCGCCCGGTGAGGTCGAGCGCATTTTCGTAAACTTCTGCGATCCGTGGCCGAAAAGCCGCGACGCAAAGCACAGGCTCACATCTCCGAATTTCCTGCGTATATATGCCGATATCCTGCCGCCCGGCGGCGAGGTCTGCTTCAAGACGGATAACCTGCCGCTTTTCGAGTGGTCGCTCGGGCAGATAAGAGCCGAGGGCTGGGAGGTTCATGCCGTCACGAACGATCTGCACGAAAACGGCGAGGGCGGAGTCATGACCGATTACGAGTGCAAATTCCGCGAAATGGGCGTTAAGATAAACCGCCTTGTCGCCGTGAAAACGGCACAGACGAAAAACGGCGCGTCGGGCGAGGCGCCCAGGCTGCGCAACGCCGCGCTTTCCGACGCGAGGGGGATAAACGAATGAGATTTATAAGCTGGAACGTAAACGGCCTGCGCGCCGCCGTAAAAAAGGGCTTTGAGGATATATTCTGGTCGCTGAACGCGGATTTTTTCTGCCTTCAGGAGACAAAGCTTCAGGAGGGACAGATAGAGCTCGACCTGCCCGGCTACGAGTGCTACTGGAGCTATGCAGAGAAAAAAGGCTACTCCGGCACGGCGATATTCACAAAGCACACGCCCGTGAGCGTGAGACGCAATATCCCCGGCCACGAGACCGAGGGCAGAGCCGTCACGCTCGAATATGAAGATTTTTACCTCGTGTGCGTTTACACGCCGAACTCGCAGGATTCATTAAAGCGCATCGACTACCGCATGAGCTGGGAGGACGACTTCCGCACGTATCTTGTGGAGCTTGATAAGTCAAAGCCCGTCATAGCCTGCGGCGATATGAACGTCGCGCACGAGGAGATAGACCTCAAAAACCCTGACACGAACCACTTTAACCCCGGATTTTCCGACGAGGAGAGAGGCAAATTCACGGAGCTGCTGGACGCCGGATTTATCGACAGCTTCCGCGCACTTTACCCCGATAAGCGCGACGCGTACTCCTGGTGGAGCTACCGCGCGGCGGCAAGATCGCGCAACGTCGGCTGGCGCATTGACTATTTCGTCGTGTCCGAGCGGCTGAAAGATAATATAAAGGATGCGTACATACTGCCCGAGATCCTCGGCTCGGATCACTGCCCTGTGGGACTTGATATATTATGGTGAAGATAGGCAACGTCGAGATAAACGGCAAAATGACGCTCGCGCCGATGGCGGGGGTCACGGATTTTGCCTTCAGGGCGATATGCACGGAGCTCGGTGCCGCGCTCACGACTACAGAGATGGTCAGCGCAAAGGCGCTGTGCTACGGCGATAAAAAAACGCGCAGCCTTCTGTATAACCTGCCCGGCTGCCGCCCGTTTGCCGCGCAGATTTTCGGGCACGAGCCGGAGTTCATGGCCGAGGCCGCGCCCATGGCGATAGAATATTCCGGCGCGGATATGCTGGATATAAACATGGGCTGCCCCGTAGGCAAGATCGTCAAAAGCGGCGACGGCTCGGCGCTCATGCGCGACCCCGAGCTTGCGGGGAAGATAGTCCAGGCGGTCGTTTCGGCTGTGAACGTTCCGGTGACGGTCAAGTTCCGCAAGGGCTTTGACGGCGGAAATGTGAACGCTGTGGAGTTTGCAAAGACCGTCGAGCAGGCCGGAGCCTCGGCCATAGCCGTTCACGGCAGAACGAGAGCTCAGATGTACTCCGGCCGTGCCGATTGGGATATCATCCGCGACGTGAAAAAGGCGGTGTCCATCCCCGTTATTGCAAACGGCGATATCTTTTCGGCGCAGGACGCGGAGCATATTCTGCGCTACACCGGCTGCGAGCTTGCCATGATAGGCCGCGGCATATTCGGCGATCCCTGGCTTTTTACAGAGGCAAACGCGTATATTGCCGGCGGTGGGATACCCGAAAAGCCGCCGCTTAATGAGCGCATGGATCTTGCGCTTCGGCACACGAAAATGTACGCCGAAAAATTCGGCGAGCGGCTTGCCTGCCTTGAGGCGCGCCATCAGATACCATGGTATCTCAAGGGTGTGGCGCATGCAGGCTTTTATAAGCAGCAGCTTGTGAGGGTCGAATCGCTCGAGGAGCTTGAAAAGATCATAAACGGCATTAAGAGGGAGCTGATATGAGCCAAACTTCCGAAAAGGACATAATCGAACGTGTACTCGGCGGCGACGCAAACGCCTTTGAGGAGCTCGTTTTGAGATACGAAAAAACTGTGTATAACCTCGCTCTGCGCATGGTGTCCGACCGCGAGGACGCATGCGACATGACGCAGGAGGCGTTTATAAAGGCGTATAACAGCCTGTCCTCGTTCAGGGGCGACAGCAGGTTTTCCGTGTGGCTTTACAGGATAACAACGAATGTCTGCCTTGATTTTCTGCGCTCGAAAAAGCGCAGACCGCAGGTCTCGCTCACCATAGGCGACGATGAGGATGTTCAGCTCGATATCCCCGACCCCTCCGCAGAGCCCGAGGGACAGCTTATTAAAAAGCTCGGCATGCAGTCGCTCTCGGAAGGGCTGAAGCTGCTTCCGGATAAGCAGCGGCAGATACTTGTCATGCGCGAGCTCGGCGGAATGAGCTATGCCGAAATAGGCGCGGCGCTCTCGCTCGGGGAGGGCACGGTCAAATCGCGCATTTTCCGCGCGCGAAAAAAACTGTGCGCGCGCTGCTTGATAAAAGCGAATAAGCGTAAACAAAAAGCGGTATCTGTTAAGATGCGGCTTTTTCTGTTGACTTTTAAAAATCTCATACTATAATTGTGGAGCACTGAATATCGGAGGTAAAACGATGAATGAAATCTTTGTGGTGGGTCACCGAAACCCGGACACCGACTCGATCGTCGCGGCGATGAGCTATGCGGCGCTGCGCAACGCGCTCGGCGACAGGGAGTATACTGCGGCCTGCCTCGGACATATAAGCGACGAGACACAGCGCATGCTCGACAAGTTCGGCTTCGAGCCGCCGCGTCAGATAAACGATGTTCGCACGCAGGTGCGCGACCTTGATTTCGATACGCCCCCGGCGCTCAGCTCCTCGGTAACGATGAGCAGAGCCTGGTACATGATGCGCGAGCAGAAGATATCCGTCATTCCCGTCATAAACGAGGACGGCACGCTCTACGGTACGCTCTCGGCGGGCGATATCGCGTCGTACAGCCTGCTGACTATCATAGACCCGCATATCGACGATGTTCCGCTTTATAACGTTCTCAGCGTGCTTGAAGGCGAGGTGCTCAACGAAGACGAGGAGCTTTTTGACTGCATCTCGGGCAATGTTGCCATTGCTCTGCCGCAAAGCTGCGAGACGCTTTTGTTTAACGACCCCGACAGCATTGTTTTGTGCGGAGATCAGCCGGATATGGTCGAGCGCGCGCTCACTCTCGGCGTAAACTGTATCATCCTGTGCCAGACCGAGGCAAAGAAGCAGTGGCTTCAAAACGCGCATCACACGTGCATAATATCAACGCCGTTTGACGCTGCACGTGTTGCAAAGCTCATTTATCAGGCCATCCCCATCTCGCGCCCCTGCCACACGGAGGACACGATCTGCTTCCACCTGAACGACTATATTGACGATGTGCGCGAGGAGGTCTTGAAAAGCCGCTATCGCTGCTATCCGGTGCTCGACGAGAACGAAAAGGTCGTCGGTACGCTGTCGAGATACCACCTGCTGCGCCCGCGAAGAAAGCGCGTCGTTCTGGTCGACCACAACGAAAAGGCACAGGCGGTCGCCGGACTCGAACAGGCCGAGATACTGGAGATAATCGACCACCACCGCCTTGCCGATATCCAGACCGCGCAGCCTATACGCATGAGAAACGAGCCAGTGGGCAGCACGACGACGATAATCTGCGGCATGTATCAGGAGCACGGCGTCATGCCATCGCCGGCGATGGCGGGGCTCATGGCGGCGGCAATACTGTCCGACACCGTCATGTTCAAGTCGCCCACCTGCACAAAGCGCGATATCGCGCTTGCCGAGCGCATGGCGCGCATAGCGAATGTTTCTCTCGACGCGCTGGGCAAGGAGCTGTTCTCCGGCTCGTCCGAGGCAAAGCCCGTGTCCGAGCTCATACGCTCGGACTTCAAGGAATTTCACATCTCCGGTCAAAACCTCGGCGTCGGGCAGATTACGACGCTTGACTCGGCCAAAATGCTCGAGCGGAGCGGGGAATTTCTCGCCGAGATGCGCCGCATGAAGGCAGACAACGGCTATGACATGGTCATTCTCATGCTCACCGACGTTCTGCTCGAGGGTACGCAGCTTTTGTACATCGGCAGCGACGATACCATACGCCGCGCATTTTCCGCAGAGCCGAAGGACAATATGCTCTTCCTGCCCGGCGTCATGAGCCGCAAGAAGCAGATTATACCGATGCTGACGGCACTGTGGGGATAAATTATCCCGTTCAAAGTATAAAGAAGAGACGGCGATGGTTTATTTGCTGAAAGCCCTTGGCGCAAATCGGCGAAATTTGTTGAAAAGCGGCAATTGACAATTGGCTTTCGGATGAGTATAATTTACTCATCTTTAAGGAAAGCGAGGATACGGAAATGGGCGGTCGCAATGCAGCTGTGATGAATTGTTCCGTGTCCGAGTCTGTCCGCAGTGCATCCATGTCTTTTAACGCAGTACGATTTTATTCGTACTGCGATTTTTATTATTACGGCTGGCGCAAGGCCGCCGCGCAGGGGACGTAACAATGCACGCATAAAAGCCGCGTTTATGAAAGCGGCGAATATTTGTCATTGAATGCGGTCCCTTTGCCGGGATCGCATATTTTTTATTGAAAGCACAGAGGTATCGACATGAACGAACTTGAAAAATCAAGAAATGAGATAAGCAGAATAGATACGGAAATGGCGAAGCTTTTCGAGCAGCGCATGCACGCCGCCGCAGCTATAGCCGGATATAAAAAGCAGCACGGCCTGTCGGTCAAGGATCCCGCACGCGAAAAGGAGCTTATCGACCGCAACCGCACGCTTATAGAAAGCTCAGATATCGAGTCATACTATGTGCAGTTTCTCAAGAAAACTATCGACCTGTCATGCGAGTACCAGTCGAAGATATTAAACGGGATGAAGGTCACCTATTGCGGCGTCGAGGGCGCTTTTGCGTATATGGCGGCAAGGCGCATGTTCCCGGAGGCCGAGCTCGTGCCGTATTCCGATTTCGGCGACGCTTACGAGGCCGTTGAGCGCGGCGAATACGACTGCGTTGTGCTGCCGCTTGAAAACAGCGCCGCCGGTGAGGTCGGAACGGTCATGGATCTCATATTCTCGGGCGATCTGTTCGTAAATCAGGTCGTCGATCTGCCGATAGAGCATAATCTGCTCGGCACCGACGAGGCGACGACAGAGAGCGTAAAGACTGTCATAAGCCATCCTCAGGCGCTCGAGCAGTGCGGCGAATACATCCGTGCGCACGGCTTTGAGACAGAGACGTTTTCAAACACGGCGCTGGCGGCCCGGTACGTCAAGGAGAAAAACGACGCGACGATAGCGGCGATAGCCTCGGACGAGACCAGCGAGGTGTTCGGCCTCAAGATCGTCGATAAGGTCATTAACGACAGCAAGACCAACACGACGCGCTTTGCCGCGCTATCGCGTGCGCAGAACCGCCCGGCGAGCATGTCGAGCCGCGCAGAGGAAAACTTCATCCTCGTCTTCACCGTCAAAAATGAGGCCGGTGCTCTTGCGCAGACGCTGAATATAATCGGCGCGCACGGCTTCAACATGCGAAACCTCCGCTCGCGTCCGATGAAGGATCTTCAGTGGAACTACTTCTTCTATATCGAGGCCGAGGGCAACGTGAACAACGAAAACGGCAGGGATATGCTCCGCGAGCTGTCGGCGATATGCGCAAAGCTCAAGCTTGTCGGCACCTACTACTCAAATCTTAAAATCGGAGAGTGACTTGATATGATCATCCCCGTAAAAACCGACACATGGGATTATGATATAGTGCTCGAGCCCGGCACACTCAAAAAGGCCGGCGAGCTTTTGAATTTAAACCGCCGCACACTTATCGTTACCGACAGCGGAGTACCCGCCCGGTACGCCGAAACGGTCGCCGCGCAGTGCAGGGATGCAGTGATAGTGGCCATCCCGCAGGGCGAGCAGAGCAAGTGCTTTGGCGAGTTTCAGCATCTTTTAAAGGAAATGCTGGATGCGTCGTTCACAAGAAGCGACTGCGTCGTCGCTGTCGGCGGCGGTGTCGTCGGCGATCTGAGCGGCTTTGCCGCGTCCTGCTATATGCGCGGCGTGGATTTTTACAATATCCCGACCACGCTGCTGTCGCAGGTCGACTCGTCCATAGGCGGAAAAACGGCGATAGATTTCGGCGGCGTAAAGAACATAGTCGGCGCGTTTTATCAGCCGAAAAAGGTCATAATCGACCCCGAGGTGCTCGGAACGCTCTCGCGCCGCCAGCTCATGGCCGGACTTGCCGAGGCGATAAAAATGGCCGCGACGAACGACTCCGAGCTCTTTTCGCTCATCGGGCGCAGCGATGACCTCACGGCCGACCTGCCGGAAATAATATACCGTGCGCTTATGATAAAAAAGAGCGTGGTCGAAGAGGATCCGCGCGAAACGGGACTGAGAAAAGTGCTCAATTTCGGCCACACGATAGGCCACGCGGTCGAGAGCTTCAACGCCGGAAAGCTCCTGCACGGCGAGTGTGTCGCGCTCGGAATGATCCCGATGAGCGGCGAAAACGCCGCCGCGAGGATAAGAGCGGTGCTCGAAAAATACGGCCTGCCGACCGAGATCGGGCAGACGAAGGACGAGCTTCTGCCGTTTTTGAAGCACGATAAAAAAACGGGCTCGGACGGCATATCGGCGGTAATTGTCGACGAGATCGGCTCTTTCAGGCTCTGCCGCATGAGCGCCGACGAGATACTTTCACGTTTGGAGGAGGCAAAATGAAAAACAGCTTCGGTCAAAGCGTTTGCCTGACCCTTTTCGGCGAGAGCCACGGCGCGGCGGTGGGCTGCGTTATCGACGGGCTCGCGCCGGGGATAACGATAGATGAGGACTTCATTGCCCGACAGCTTACGCGCCGCCGCCCTTCCTCGGCGATAGATACGCCCCGCCGGGAAAAGGACGAATTTAAGATATTAAGCGGCGTTTTCGGCGGCAAAACGACCGGCACACCGCTGTGCATAGTCATTCCAAACGAGAATACACGCAGCCGCGACTACGACTACGGCCCTGCGCGCCCGTCGCACGCGGACTATTCCGCGCACTGCAAGTACCACGGCTGTGAGGATTATCGCGGCGGCGGCCATTTTTCCGGCAGGATAACGGCGGCGCTCGTCGCGGCCGGAGGCGTGCTCATCCCGGCGCTCAAGGACATCGGCATAAGCCTTGCAACGCATATTTATAAATGCGCGGGCGTTTCCGACCGCGCGTTCGGAGAAGACCTCGCGGGCGATATAAAAGCCCTTTGCGAAAAAAGCTTCCCTGTTCTGGATGATACAAGCGGCGCGGAGATGACGAAGCGCATACTTCAGGCGCGGGAGGCTGCCGACAGCGTCGGCGGAGTGACGGAAACGGTCATATGCGGCGTCCCGGCCGGAGTCGGCGAGCCGTGGTTTGACAGCGTCGAGAGCGTGATATCCCACGCGGCGTTCTCGCTCGGCGGAGTCAAGGGGATAGAGTTCGGCGCGGGCTTTGCCGTTGCGGATATGCGCGGAAGTCAGTGCAACGATCCGTTCAGGGTCGAAGACGGCGGGATTATAACGACGACGAACAATAACGGCGGCATTAACGGCGGCATCACAAACGGAATGCCCATCGTCTTCCGCTGTGCGGTAAAGCCCACGCCGTCGATAGCAAGGCCGCAGGACACGGTGGACTTCATAAAAAACGAAAATACCCGGCTCAGCATACACGGACGGCATGATCCGGCCATAATCCGCAGGATATGCCCGGTGCTCGACAGCGTCGCGTCGCTGTGCCTTGCCGATATGCTGAGTCTGCGATACGGCACGGACGTGCTTACGAAAGGAGTCGACGACAGATGAAATACGGACTTATCGGCGAGCATCTTACTCACAGCTATTCCTGCGAGATCCACGCGCAGATAGCCGATTACGAATACGAGCTGCACGAAATTCCGCCCTCCGGGCTCGGCGAGTTTCTGACAAAGCGCGAGTTTAACGCCATAAACGTGACGATACCGTATAAGCAGGACGTTATCCCTTATCTTGACGAGATATCCGAAACCGCAAAGAGAATCGGCGCTGTGAATACCATCGTAAACCGGAACGGCAAGCTCTTCGGCGACAACACCGATTTTCCCGGCATGCTGGCGCTTGCAAAGCACATAAACGTCGATGTGAAGGGCAAAAAGGTGCTTATACTCGGAACGGGCGGAGCCTCGAAAACCGGCCATGCGCTGGCAGAGTACATGGGTGCCGAGAGCGTATATTACGTCTCGCGCAGCGGCAAAAACGGCAGCATAACCTATGAGCAGGCTGTTTCCGAGCACAGCGACGCGCAAGTCATCATAAATGCAACGCCCGTGGGCATGTTCCCGAAGCAGGGCGGCAGCCCCATAGATATTTCGGCCTTCCCGAAGCTCGAGGGCGTGCTCGACGCGATATATAACCCTCTGCGCACGAATCTTATCCTTGACGCGCAGGAAAAAGGCATCCCGGCCGAGGGCGGCCTGTATATGCTTTCGGCGCAGGCAGTGTACGCGGCGGCGGTGTTTCAGGATATCCCGCCGGACGAGAGCCTTGTCGACAAGGCGTTTAACAGCGTCAAAAACGATAAGCAGAATATCGTCCTGATCGGCATGCCATCGAGCGGCAAAACGACAGTCGGCAAAATTCTCGCCGAAAAATGCGGTAAGGAGCTTGCCGATACGGATGAATATATAGTCAAAAAGATCGGCATGCCCATAGCGGATTTCTTCGCAAAATTCGGCGAGGCGGAGTTCAGGAAAATCGAAAAGGAAACGGCGGCCTCTCTTTCGGCAACGGGCGGCAAGGTCATCGCAACCGGCGGCGGCGCGGTGCTCGATCCGGAAAACGTGCGTGCGCTCAAGCACAACGGCGTTCTCGTTTTCCTCGACAGAAGACCGGAAAACCTCATTGCCACCGATGACAGGCCGCTTGCCTCGCGCCGCAGCGCGATCGAAAAGCTCTATGCCGAGCGCTATGACATATACTGCGCCGCAGCGGAGGTGCACATCGACGCAAACACCACGCCCGAGGCGGAGGCCGACGCGATATTAAAGGAGCTTACGAAATGAAAATTCTCGTTTTAAACGGGCCGAATATCAATATTCTCGGCATCAGAGAGCCTGAGATATACGGCAGACAGAGCTATAAAGACCTGCTCAAAATGATAAGCGAGCACGCCGAGGAAAAGAGCGTCGCGGTCGAGTTTTACCAGTCAAACCACGAGGGAGACCTCGTTGACGCTATCCAGAAGGCGTATTTTGACGGTGTTGACGGCATCGTCTTTAATCCCGCGGCGTATACGCACACATCGGTCGCCATAGCGGACGCCGTCAAGGGCGTCGGCATACCGACTGTTGAGGTGCACATATCCGAGGTGTCCGAGCGCGAGGCCTTCAGGCAGGTAAGCTACATCCGTGCCGTCGCGGTCAAGACCATATGCGGCCACGGTCTTGCGGGCTACAACGAGGCGATCGATTTTCTTATAGATCACATCGGAGAGAAAAATGAAGCTTAAAATAAGCCCGTCGCGGCTTTGCGGCGAGATAAAAGCGCCGCCGTCGAAAAGCTATGCCCACCGAATGCTGATATGCGCCGCCCTCGCCGAGGGTGAAAGCCGCATAAACGGCATTTCCGAAAGCGAGGATATGCTCGCAACGCTCGACTGCATAGAGGCGCTCGGCGCGAGATATGAAAAATGCGGCGACGCGGTGACGATCACCGGAAGAACCGGCAAAACGCCGGAGGACGCCGTTTTGCGCTGCCGCGAAAGCGGAAGCACGCTGCGCTTTATGATACCCCTTGCTCTCACGGGCGCGAGGGTGCGCTTTGAGGGAACGCCAAGGCTTTTAGAGCGCGGCATCGGCATATACGAGGACATGCTCGGCGGTAAGGGGATAGAGATAAAAAAGGATAAGAGCGGCATTGAATTTCGCGGTAAGCTCACGGCGGGGGAGTATGTCCTGCGCGGCGACGTGAGCAGCCAGTTTGTTTCGGGGCTCATGTTCGCGCTGCCGACGCTTGAGGGCGACAGCGTGATAAGAGTTCTGCCGCCTGTTGAAAGCCGCGCTTATATAGATATAACGCTCGGCGTTCTGCGCTCGTGCGGCATTGAGATAAGCGAGCCGGAGCCAAACCTGTTTTCGGTTCGCGGCGGGCAGAGGTACGCAGCCGGAGAAAAAACCGTCGAGGGCGACTGGTCAAACGCCGCGGCGCTCGAGGCGTTTAATTTCATCGGAGGCAGCGTCAGGGTCACGGGACTTTGCAATGACAGCATTCAGGGCGACAGGGTCTGCCTTGAGTATTTTGAAAAGCTGAAGACTCCGGGGGCGAAGCTCGATATCTCAAACTGCCCCGATCTCGGTCCCGTGCTGTTTGCGCTCGCGGCGGCCCTGGGGCACGGCGCGGTCTTTACGGGAACGCGCAGACTTCGGATAAAGGAAAGCGACAGAGCCGCCGTCATGGCGCAGCAGCTTGCGGCTTTTGGCATCGAGACGGAGCTTTACGACAACGAAGTCGTAATAAAGCCGGGCGTACTCAAAGCGCCGCTCTCGGCGCTACCGGCCAATAACGATCACCGAATCGTCATGGCGGCAACGCTCCTGTGCAGCATAACCGGCGGCGTTATCGACGGTGTGCAGGCCGTGCGCAAGAGCTACCCGAATTACTTTGCCGATCTCGGCTCACTCGGCTTGGAGGCAGAATATGAAGCTTGACAAAAACACAAAAATACTTATACTCGGCCTTGGCCTCATGGGCGGCAGCTACGCGCAGTCGCTTACCGCTCACGGCTTTGAGGTCGGCGCGATAGCAAGGCGGCAGGAGACAATAGACTACGCCCTGCGCGAGGGAATAATAGCTCATGGCAGAGCGGATATCGACCCCGAGTATATCGCGCAGTTTGACCTGCTGATCTTTGCGATGTATCCGCACGCCTTCGTCGAATGGATAGAGAATTATCAGCAGTATATAAAGCCACATGCTCTCATCACCGACGTTACGGGCGTAAAGTGCAGCATTATCTACAAAATTCAGGGCATGCTGCGCGATGACCTTGAGTTTATCGGTGCGCACCCCATGGCCGGGCGCGAATGCAGCGGCGTTGAAAACGCGCGCATGGAGATATTCGAGGGCGCAAACTACATCGTCACGCCCACGGATAAAAACACGCCCGAGGCCATCGAGACCTGCAAGGAGCTCGGCAGGATAATGGGCTTCAGAATGATAGCCGAGCTCACGCCCGAAAAGCACGACGAGATGATAGGCTTTCTCTCGCAACTTGCCCACTGCATCGCGGTCTCGCTCATGGTGTGCAAGGACTCAAAGCACCTTGTCGATTACACGGGCGACTCGTTCCGCGACCTTACGCGCATCGCAAAAATAAACGACGAGATGTGGAGCGAGCTGTTTTTGTTAAACCGAGACGAGCTCGTGCGACAGATGGATCTTTTCAGCGAAAAGTTCGAGCTTTTGCGAAACAGCATTGCAAACGGCGACAGAGAGACTATCCGCGATATGATGCGCCTTTCCACAGAGCGCAGAAAATACTTTGACATAAAAAAAGAGGATGA
>CALBGG010000020.1 GCA_937893605.1 uncultured Clostridia bacterium | reverse complement strand
CCGCAGAGCAGATAATGCGCCACGAGATGGGGCATGCCGCGTTTGAAAACGGCGACCTCAGCATAGACGAGGCGCGGGAGATGCTGCTTGACGATCTCACAGCAGACGAATTAAACGAGCTTATCGAGATATACAGCAACGCATACGGCGGCATTCTCAGCGCCGAGGAGGCTTTTGAAGAGATATGCTGTGATGCGCTTGGCAGAATGAATATCTTTGAGGGCGCAGACCTCAACAGCGAAAGCTACGAGAAAGCGCAGGACACCGTGCGCAAATACGCCGCCGAGAAAACCGGCAGCAAGGGCAGAGCACCGCCGAAAAAGGGCGGGGTGAAGTATAGCAAAGAAGCATCTGGCAGCATTAAGCAACAGTTGCGCAAATCCGAGAATGAGCTCAACAAAATGGAGCCTGTTGCGATTGTTAATACCCCTGATTTGAGCAAAATGAATATCAAGCAGCAGCGGCAGTGGGCTGAAAGCTTTCTAAAAAATACTGGTTATGCTGTAAGCCGTAAAGACTTTGGCAAGATTGAGTTTACTCCGAGGCATATAAACGAAGGGCTTAATTATATTAAGTCTCCAAGCGAAATATCTGCTTTTGCGGCTCTGCCTCGCGTGTTAAAGCGCGGCATAGAAATTGATGCGCACGAGCAGCATAAAGGGCGCAAAAGAGACTCTATCACGATTGCTGCGCCAATAGTAGTGAATGGAACGCGCGGTAATATGGCAGTTGTAGTTACCATAACAGCTAAAAATCATTATCATGCGCATCGTGTGTTGCTGCCCAATGGCGGTGAGTTTGTTTTCGGTATAGAAAAAGCAGACTCTAAACCGGCAGAGGCAGCGCCGAACGCTGAAAGCTCGCCAATAGAGTCTACTTCTGAAAACAGTATACGCAGTTCTTCCGAAAATGTCAACGAGAAATTTTCTCGAGAAGTAAAAAGCGCTGAGGAAGACAAAGTCAACAGCGCAATGACGATGGACGAGGCAAAGCGAATGCTCGAGAGCGCGTTCAGAATTCTCAAGGTAAATCAATTTAGTGAATATCGAAACGCGGACGAGTGGCTGCGTGATGTGGGCTCGGAAGACGTTGAATTAAACATTGAAAGCGAGTATTCGTTATATCAAAAGTACATAGGCAGTAACGAGGATATTCTTAACGAAGAATACAGCCTATCGGATGTTCTTGACGCTTATCTTGAGGGAACGCTTATCGGTAAGGAAAATCCGAAAGCAAAGCGCATGGACACATCAAAAAACTACGGTTTGCGCGACGATCGCTTTTATGCACCGCAAAAGATTGAAAATGCGAAGGAGTTTCTTACGCTTGCAAATCAGAAACTTACTGCCGCTAATCGAAATACTGTCAACAACGCGAGAGCAAAGGTGCTGCTGTTTGCACATAACAAGGGCGCGGCCGAGTTGTTAGGAATGTCACAGGCAGAGCTTAACAAAAAACTGCGCAGTTGGTCGGCTTACTCGGCACAGGCAAAACGCATCTCAGAAGCAGCCAACAGGGGTGTTGCGGAGGAAAATCGCTGGACAGGCATTGAAAACTGTGCTTACATTAGCAAAACCGTTGTCGCTGACGGGGAAATAGAGCGCCTTGTCGGAGAAATAAAGGGCAAGCCAAACGGTTACGAAAAACGATATATAGCTCGTGTTATGCTTGCGGCAGATACCCACATAAGCTACAAAGGGCTGAAATTCGTATTCGAAAGCAAGCGAGATGTTAATGCTCGTCTTGGGAACCCCAATGGCAGGACAAACGGCTTTTACTCCCCCGGTAATGCCGAAGTGCCGGACATGATAGTTTGCTCATACGATAAGCCGGAGACAGTCGCGCATGAGATGGGGCACTATATTGACACTCGATGGGGCAGAGACCTTGTCGGTGCCGATAGAGGGTCACTATTCCTTACACAAGGCGTAAATAAAGATATGATACGCGCACGCCACGGCGAGGATGGCATTCAGTTTGAAAATAACTTCAACATTTTCATGAACAGCCTCACTGACGTAAACACCGCAGTATCTTCCTACACAAATGATCGAGCCGAAGTTTTTGCGCGTTTCTTTGCAAAGTTTGTAGAGTGGACAGACAATATTGCAACCGGCTCCAAAACCTATTCATACGAAAGCAACATGTATGGCGACAAGTTTACGCAATCACAGTACGTTGAGTTTATCAAACTCTTGCAGGAGAAAGCCATGCTCGATGCGAAGTATGAAGCCTCGCAGGGCAAAGAGAAATTTTCCCGCGAGCCGGAGAGGCTTAACGAGCTGAGACGGCAGAATGAAGAACTAAAGCAGCGCGTCGAGTATTGGAAAAATCAAACCAGACCGACTACCACAAAAACAGTGCGTAAGAGCGACGTTCAGAAGCTTGCGCGAGAGGTCATAGACATGAGCGATACAGACCTCAAACCGGGGGATATTACGGAAAGCTTAAACAAGCTGGGAGAGTATATCCTCAACGAGCCTGAACTGCGTTACACCGATGTTGCGGAGATGGCAAACAGCATTGCATCGGAAGTTATAGAAAATGCTACGGCAATAGTCAACGAGGATGACGTAGAAATTCATAACGATCTCAAGGACTATCTCAAACGAGTTAAATTCCGCGACGATGGGTCAACGGAATTTGCGAGCGTTCGCAGGAACTATAAGCGCCGCATAATGTTTGACAAGAACGGACTCGGAGTTGATATGGCCTATGCAGAGCTTCACAATATGTTCGGTGGAGGATATTTCCCCGAAGATATCATTAACCCCGGAGATATGCTCAAACGCATTGCGGAAGTGCTGGACGGTACAGCACCGAAATACGGCAATCCCAACAGCTACTACAGAAAAGAAGCGACTGAATTTTTGCGCAACTACATAATTGACAGCATGCTCGGTGACCAAGTGCGTCAAACTGCTCCAACTTATGCAGATAAAGCCAATGCAAAGCTCGCAGAAACTAAAGCAGATTATAATCAGCGGCTCAGAAAGCAAAGGGAAGAATTTAACGCAAAAACCACAAGCATTAAGGAACAGAACAAGCAGCACGTGAAAGAAGCCATTTCAAAAGAGCGCCAGCGAGGAGAACGCCGTTTACAGAAGTTCCGTGACAGCGTGAAAGAGAGGGACACAAAGCGCAAAGAAATTGCCGAAAAGAGCCGTTATAAGAAGCAGATCGGGAAAAATGTCAAAACTTTATCCGACTGGCTTTTGAAGCCCGATCACAAAAACGCACTTAAACACATTCCCGGCGAACTGCAAAGCACGGTAAGAGATTTTATAGCGTCGATCAATTTCACAAGTGCCCGACAGCTGGGCGGGGGAGCGGCTACGCAGAAAGATATGAAATACCTCAGTAATCTTGAGCGGCTGCACAGGTATATCACCGACGGCAATGTAGGCGAGGACAGATACAGCGGCTATCTTGACTTACCTCCAAACTTTGACGTTGAACTCGGTAATTTCATACACGAGGTAAATGCGCTTGCAAGGAAAAACTCAGGCTATACCATAAATGACATGACGGTTGAACAGCTCAAGGAGCTTTCGAATATCGTGAAGACCATGAAAAAAACGATAACCGACATGAACCGTATGTATCAGAACAAAACATTTCAGCACGCATACGATGCCGGTGTAGCAGATGTGGATAATTTGAAGCTTATTGCAAAAACAAAGCCGTTTCTTGCGCGAAACATAACAAGCACAATTGATAACTTTGTGATGTGGCAGCAAGCACGCCCGGTTCATGCCTTTTCAAGATTTGGTGAAGGCGGTAAAAGTATATGCCGTGAGCTTATGGACGGCCAAAGCACAATGGCATTTCTCACTAAAGAAATAATAGATTTTGCAGAGAATACCTATACCACAGAGGAAGTCAAGACATGGGCAAAGGAAACACACACATTTGAGCTTGAAAACGACAAGGTAACGCTTACGACAGCCCAGCTTATGGGATTGTATGAGCTTAACAAGAGGCCGCAGGCGAAACAGCATCTTGACGCTGGCGGCTTCAAGGCTGCAAATTTCAAAAGCGGAAAGACCAAGATACAGCGTGATACCGTTCACCGTTTTTCGGATGCTGAACTGAACGAAATGTTCTCCAAGCTCACAGACAGGCAAAAGGAGGTCGCCGATAAGCTGCAGCGCTTCATGGTCGAAAAGGGCGGCACATGGGGCAACTATGTTTCGGTAAAGCGTTTCGACGTTGAGATGTTCAAGGATGATAATTATTATCCCATAAAGGTAAGCGGGACAGAGGTAGACAGCAAAGAGGTCGACAGTGTGGATAACGCAAGCCTCTACAAACTGCTCAACATGGGATTTGCAAAGGAAGTTAGTCCGAAAGCAAATCAAGCGCTTATCGTGTATGATATTTTCGACGTTTTCTCAAACCACATGGCGGAGATGGCACAGTATCGCAGCTTTGCACTGCCGGTTCTCGATGCTATGAAGTGGTTTAACTACAAAGAACGTAATGAGAGCGGAGTTGTTACAGCTTCTCTGCGTGAGGAAATGAGCCGAGTGTTTGGCACGGACGAGAAGGGTCGGAGCTATGCCGAAAGCTTTATCAAAAACATTCTCAAAGCCTATAACGGCACGGAAGCGCAGGGCAGCACTTTTGACACTCTCGGCCTGAAAGCTTTAAGCTTTTACAACCGTCAGGCAGTTGCGTATAATTTAAGAGTTGTAGCGCAACAGCCCATGGCCATAACGAGAGCGGCTATTGTGCTCAACGAGAAAGACCTTGCGTCGAGCTTCGCCAGCATGGCTAAAAATTTTAAAGCGACAGCGGAAGAAATGGAAGTTTACAGCGGCATTGCCGTATGGAAAAGCCTTGGATTTTACGATGTCAATGTCAGTAGAGGCGTACAGGAGCTTATAAAGCATGATGAAAACTGGTTAGAGCGTTTCAATGAAATAGGTATGAAGGGCGCTGAGTTTGCAGACCGCTATACATGGGCTGCTATGTGGGATGCTTGCAAGAAAAATGTTAAGCGCAAGGGTATCGTAGAAACAGACGCGAACTTCTTTGATGAGGTTTCGTCGCTCTTTGACGAGGTCATATACAAAACTCAGGTCGTTGACTCTGTCCTCACGAAGAACGAATGGGCACGCTCGAAAAGCTTCTTTGCCCGCTCTATGGGCGCTTTTATGTCAGAACCGGCGACAACCGCGAGTATGGTGACAGACACTATATTCAACATTCAGCTCGACAGAGCACGCGGCATGAGCTGGGATGAGGTCAAGGTAAAGCATACGGCAAAGGTGGGCAAGGTTCTCGAAGTGTATATTTTGCAAGCTATTTGTACATCTCTCGCCGCTGCGCTGATTGACGCCGGACGCGATGACGATGACTATGAGACACTAACCGAAAAGCTATGGAATAGGTTCAAAGATAATTTGGGTGATAACCTCAATCCGCTAAACTGGTATATATTCGCTTCTGATCTCGTTGATTTTGGCAAGCAGATGCTCAATCAGCTTGGCTTTGACACTTACGGCTACGGGCAAAATACGGTTTGGCTGCAGGGGGCTGAACAGCTTCTCAAAGCACTGAAAATAACGAGAGACCTTTTAAGCGGCGAAAAAACTAACTACACTGCTTACGGTGCCGCCATGAAGTGGATACAAGCCGGTTCGCAATTTGCCGGGCTTCCTGCGTATAATATAGCCCGTGAAGCATTTTCTATGTGGAACACCATCATAGGCGATTTTCTCGGCTACAAGGAGCTTAAAGTCAAGAGCTATGATCCGGGCGCAAAGAACTCGGTAAAATATGCGTTTATGGACGGGTATCTCACAGAACAGGAAGCGATGGACATTCTTCAAAACGAAGATACCATGGGCGAGGACGTGCTCGATGAAAACGAGGCATATTTTGAAGTCGAGAAGTGGAAAAACGACACAAATTCGAATTACACCAAGCTCTATAATGCTATTGACAATAACGGAGATATTAGAGGAGCTGTTGATGAACTTACGGAGCACGGTGTTGAGGAAAAGAACATCAAAAGCGCCATTACCCGTACCTACAAGGACGCATACATAAACGGCAGCTCGGCAGAGCGCGAGAAGATACGCAGAGCAATGTACGCGACAGGGCTTTACGATAGCGTTAATGATGTTATCGAAAAGTGTAATGATTGGCTAAAGAAAACTAAATAACATGGCAAGGGTGGGGTGACATACTCCGCCCTTTTTTTATTATGCTTAAGACATAAGTGAAAAAGGAGGCAATGCCTTTGACAACTATAATGATCGGAAAGGCGCTGGCGACG
>CALBGG010000019.1 GCA_937893605.1 uncultured Clostridia bacterium | reverse complement strand
AAATGTGGCGTTTTTGAAGCGTGCAAAAAAGTCACAGACTTTTTTGACACGCTGAGGCTCAGGTCATTTGACCTAAGCCTTTTTGCATATCTCGCTGCCGAAGCGCACGGGGCGCTCTTTGCCGCGCAGAGTGTCGGAAAAAAACTCCTGCGGAAGATCAAGCACGCCTTCCTTAAACAGCAGAACTATTGTCGAGCCGCCAAAGCGGAACAGACCCTTTTCCTCGCCGCGATGAATAACACCGGCCTGACGGTAGTTTTCTATCTTTCCGACGAGGCATGCGCCGACCTCGATCTGCACGACGGGGCCGAAGTTTTCGGTGTACATGACGCAGTATTCGCGCGTGTTCTGAATGAACACCGGCCTTTTTCGCACAACGATAGGCTGCACGGGGTGATAGCGCCCCTGAATGTGCCAGTTTCGGCTTTTAAATCCGTCGTCGATGTAGCAGTAGCGGTGGTAATTCTCGACGCCGAGGCGTAGGACGAGGCAGGTACCGTTCATGTAATCGTCGGCAAGCTCCGCGCCTCCGACGAGATCATAGACGTTGTACCAGCTGTTTTTTATCGCAAACTCCGAGTCACCGCTTATTTTATATGCCGACATATATCCGTCGCATGGGGAGATGAGCGTATCGGGATCCATATTTACCGGGCGTGCTCCGTCCTTGACCCGGCGTGTGAAAAAGTCGTTGAAGCAGCGGTAATCCTGCTTGACATAGTCGCTCATGTCCAAAGCGTTTGCGCGGATAAAGCCACCGATGCGCCGCACCGAGTGCCTTGTGTCCATATATGCGCCTACTGCAGCGCTGAGTATAGGATTCGTCATAATGCGCCGCGCCGGCCAGCCGAGATACTTGAAATAGCAGCAGGTAAGGCCTATAGCCATTTTTTTAGAGGTCATGTTTTTTCACCGTTTTCATTTTGATAAGTACGAACAGCAGCAGTATGCCGCAAAACAGAATGGTTGAATAAAAGCTCACGCCGCGGCTCAGGAGCTCAACGCAAACAGGGTCTCGCACGAGCTGCTTAAAGCCGCTGAGCAGAATATAGTCGGCGACGCCGACGGCGCCGGGGATAGGCACGGCGTTCGAGCCCAGAACCGCGAGCGCCTGCACGGAAAAGGCCTTGAACGTGCAGGAAAACTTTCCGCCGACAGCGAGAAATACGCAGACCGAGACCAAAATGACCGACAGCCTCTGCGCAAGATTGCACAGAAACACTTTCATCAAAAGTCCGGTCTCGCGCCGCAAAAGTGCGCCGCACTTCTTATATTGCGTTATCATCGCAAGCAGCTTTTCGTACTGCTCGTCGTAATTCTTGTAAATATGCAGCTTGCACATAAGCTTAAGTCCCCAGCGGCAGACCTTCAGTATGAGCTTTTCGTTAAAAATGCACATCAGAAACAGTGCGATGAACGCTATCTGAACGACAACGCCGAAGGCTATGAACAGCTTGGGAGCAAGGCTCATGCGCATAAATATGCCCGGATAGACCATGCAGCACACCGCACTTATGAGCAGTATTGCGGCAGTGTACATTACAAGATTTAAAAGCAGCGCGATGGTCGATACAGCCGCAGGAACTCCCTTTTTTATCATAAGTATGAAGGCCGCCGGCTGGCCGCCGGTGGCCGACGGCGTTATCGCGGAAAAGAAAATGTCCGTCGCCGAGAAAATTATTCCCTTTCCGGCGGAAAATCCGTGCCCGAAAAAGCGGCAGGTGCATTGCAGACCGAGTCCCTCAAAATAAATAAAGCCGAATGCACACACAGCGGCAAGGAGCATCCACATCGGCTCCGCTCCCTTTAGAAAGCACAGAAAACGCCCCCACGAAAAGCCTTTCGAGCAGGACGTGACTATTTTTATTGTTATTGCCGATATAACTACCAGAAGCGCTATCCACAGCAAATTGTTTTTCAGGTTGTTTTTCATAAACCTCTCGTCAGCTTGAACTGTATGGTTTTGATTAGCACAGTTAGTATACACGTATGACATATATTTGTCAACGCTTTTACATATAAGCGTTGACAAAAAGAAGTAGGGGGTAATATAATTCTCCTGTTAGAGCGCTTTTCAGCGCCGCAGCACGAAAGGCGGATCTGTTTATGAAAAATGTTATAGAAATATTCGGCTCGATGGTGTTCAACGACTGCGTCATGCAGGCGCGGCTCCCTAAGCAGGCATATAAGCAGGTCCAACGCTCCATAAAGCTCGGCGAGCGGCTCGACGGCGAGACGGCCGAGGTCGTGGCAAATGCCATGAAGGACTGGGCGCTTGAAAAGGGCGCGACTCATTTTACTCACTGGTTTCAGCCAATGACCGGCATCACCGCCGAAAAGCACGACAGCTTTATCTCCCCCAGCGATAACGGAAGAATAATCATGGAGTTTTCGGGCAAAGAGCTCATCCAGGGCGAGCCGGATGCGTCGAGCTTCCCGACGGGCGGCCTGCGCGCTACCTTTGAAGCGCGCGGCTACACGGCATGGGATCCGACCTCTTATGCGTTTATAAAGGATAATGTCCTGTGCATCCCTACGGCGTTCTGCTCCTACGGCGGCGAGGCGCTGGATAAAAAAACGCCGCTTCTGCGCTCGATGGAGGCTTTGAATCGTCAGGGATTGCGCGTTTTGAAGCTTTTCGGCAACACGGACGTCACTGCGGTAAAGACGACCGTCGGCCCGGAGCAGGAGTATTTCCTCATCGACAAGAGCGTTTACGAAAAACGCAAGGATATAATGTACACCGGCAGAACGCTCTTCGGTGCGCAGCCACCCAAGGGTCAGGAGCTTGACGACCACTATTACGGGACGATAAAACCGCGCGTTGCGGCGTTTATGGAGGAGCTCGACGAGGAGCTGTGGAAGCTCGGCGTTCTGGCGAAGACCGAGCATAACGAGGTCGCTCCCGCGCAGCACGAGCTTGCACCGATATACACGACGACAAATATCGCGGCCGACCACAATCAGATAACCATGGAGCTCATGCAGAAGCTTGCTCGAAAGTATGACATGGTCTGTCTGCTGCACGAAAAGCCCTTTGCCGGCGTGAACGGCTCCGGCAAGCACAATAACTGGTCCATGACGACAAACACGGGATTAAATCTTCTCGAGCCGGGCGAAACTCCGTATGAGAATGCTCAGTTTCTGCTGATGCTGTGCGCAGTTTTGCAGGCGGTCGATGATTATCAGGATATGCTGCGCATATCCGTTGCAAGCGCCGCAAACGACCACCGACTGGGTGCTGCCGAAGCGCCCCCGGCGATCATCTCCGTGTTCCTCGGCGAGGAGCTGGAGGAAATACTCGAGGCCATAGAAAACGATACGCCCTACGGCGGCAAGGAAAAGGAGCAGATAAAAGTAGGCGTTCACGTCCTGCCGAAGTTTGCGCGCGATGCGACCGACCGCAACCGCACCTCGCCCTTTGCCTTCACGGGAAATAAGTTTGAGTTCCGCATGCTCGGCTCGTCGACATCCATCTCCGGTGCAAATGTTGTGCTCAACACCGCAGTGGCAGAGTCCCTGCGCAAATATGCCGACATTCTTGAAAATGCCGATAATTTTGAGGCCAGTCTGCACGAGCTTATCCGCAGCGTTATAAAAAAGCACAAGCGCATCATCTTCAACGGCAACGGCTACGGCGATGAGTGGATACGGGAGGCAGCCTCGCGCGGACTTAAAAATTTCCGCACGACGGTCGACTGCGTGCCGTACTATCTCGATATAAAAAATGTCGATCTCTTCGCCCGCCACAGGGTCTATTCCGAGATCGAGCTTGCCGCACGATACAAGATGAAGCTCGATAACTACTGCAAGGTGATCCGCATCGAGGCGCAGACCATGCAGGAGATGGTCTGGCAGGATATCCTGCCGGCCGCGAGCGCTTATTCAAAGCAGCTTTCCGATACGGCGCTTTCAAAGGCGCAGCTCGGGATAGACAACAGCTTTGAAAAGGAGCATGCGGCGAAGATAAGCGCGCTTATAAGTGAAACGGTAACAAATGTGAAGGCGCTTGCCGAAGCCGCCGAGAGCGCAGACGAATATTCGGATAATTATACGAGAGCGTCGGTGTTCCGCGATAAGGTTCTCCCGGCTCAGGAGGCGCTAAGACGCGGAGTTGACGAGCTTGAAATGAACACCGCAAAGCAGCTTTGGCCGTATCCGACCTACGGAGATATTCTGTTCAGTGTTCAGTAAAAAGGGGAGAGTGCTTTGGATATCAGCAAAAAAACAGTAAAACGAATACTGCTCATAATTACCTTTACGGTCGTTTTGATATGGGCGGTGTATAACCACAAGCTGCTGCTCAAATATATAGGGGAGCTGTATGCGCTCGTTTCCCCCTTCGTCATCGGCCTGTGCATAGCCTATGTTGTCAATGTAATCATGCGCCCGATAGAGAGAATGTGGATGAAGCTCCTGAGCAAGTGCAGGGGCAGGTGGGTCGAAAAGCTCAAGCGCCCGATATGCCTGCTGCTGAGCATACTGCTAATAATCGGCATAATACTTACCGTTGTATTTCTCATCATCCCCGAGCTGAGCGATTCGATATCCTCGCTTGTGAGCATGATCCCGTCTTATGCCGCTGAGGTCGAAAGCTGGTGGGAGGCGCTGTCCGAGCGCCTGGTCAAATACGGCGTCGATCTGCCGAAGTTTAACTTTAACACCGATAAGCTCATCGATTTCCTCAAGGACGGCGGCACGGCTGTAATTAATACGACCCTGTCGGCAACGACGTCGATCGTCACGGCGGTCATAAACTTCGTGCTCGCGCTTGCGTTCTCCATCTACGTTCTCGCGCAGAAGGAGACGCTCAAGCGTCAATCGAAAAAGGTGCTGGCAAGAATAATGAAGCCCGAGAAGATGCAGAAGCTTCTCGACATGCTTGATCTTATAAACCGCACATTTACAAATTTCATAACCGGACAGCTCACGGAGGCTGTGATAATAGGCTTTTTGTGCTTTATCGGCATGTCGATCTTCCGTATGCCCTACGCTCCGGCAATATCGGTGCTCGTAGGCTTCACGGCGCTCATCCCGGTGTTCGGCGCATTTATCGGAACTGCCATCGGCGCATTTCTGATACTGCTTGTAAAGCCCATACAGGCAGTATGGTTTGTTGTGTTTATCATTGTCCTTCAGCAGTTCGAGGGCAATCTCATTTATCCCAAGGTTGTCGGCAAATCCGTCGGACTTCCTGGCATATGGGTGCTTGTCGCTGTCACGATCGGCGGCAATGCCATGGGCGTCGTGGGCATGCTCATAAGCGTTCCGCTGTGCTCTGTGCTGTATGTAGTCGCGCGAAATGCCGTAAACGGCCGACCGCTTGCCGAAAAACCCGAATGAAAATTAAAAATCCCGTATCGGACGATACGGGATTTTTTTGACATGCGCTTTACTTTTCTTCCTCGGTCTGCCGCGCCTGAAGACGTTCGACCTCGGCCTTGAGCTCGGCGTTCTGCGCCTTGAGCTCATCAAGCTTTTTGTTGACCGGCGCGAGCTGACGCTTCAGCTCACCCGAGACGATGCCCTTATAGAACGTGTATCGTCCCGTGAGGCTAATGACCGACAGCGCGGCAGCCGCGCCGCCCGCGACAAGGCCGAGCTTTTTGATATCAACCTTACGTATAAGGCGTACGACGTTGCGCTTGTTGAGCTTGCCGGGCTGCAAAAGCTCCAGCGGGCTTACATCCTCGGGCTGAACCTCAACCACGACAGTGTTTTTTGAATGTTTTTTCATAAAAAACCACTCCCCAAAATGTCTTTTATCGTATTATATCACAATCTCCGTTTTTTTCAAGTATGCAGTATTGAAAACGGGCGTTCAATGTGCCATAATGGGAAAATCAATTTGAAAGGGGCTTTGTAAATGAAAAGTTTTATAGCCAGAAGATTCCGCACGCTCGTTAACGGCCTTAGCCTCGATACCGAGGCGTTGAGGAAATACGCCGACTTGATTGATCTGAGCATTGGTGACACAGACATCGTCACCGATGCGAAAATTATTGATGCTGCGTTTCGCGATGCGAAGGCGGGATACACACATTACGGCGATCCGCACGGCGACCCGGAGCTGATAGATGCATTCTGCCGCGCGTGGGAGGAGGACTTCGGGCAGAAGCTTGAGCCGGAGCGCGTGCTCATCACGGCCTCGAGCGGGCTGGGTATGGCGCTTGCGCTGCTGTGCGTTCTCGATCCCGGAGATGAGGTGATCCTTTTTTCGCCGTACTTTTCAACATACAGAGAGCAGGTGGCGCTTGCAGGCGGCGTGTGCGTCGAGGTGCCTACCTATGCAAGTGAGGGCTTTGAGATAAAAAAGGAGCGCCTTGAGTATGCGATAACCGCGCGCACAAAGGCCATGATATTCAATAACCCCGCAAACCCAACGGCGATGGCCTACGGAACGGATACGATGAGGATGCTCACCGACATCGCGGCCGAGCATGACCTTCTCATCATTTCCGACGAGATATACACTAACTATATGTACAGCCTGCCGTTTATGCCCATCCGCACAGTGCCCGGCGCGGCCGAGAGGACGATCACGCTAAACAGCTTTTCAAAAAACTTTCTCATGACCGGCTGGCGCGTCGGCGCAATCATAGCCGAGCCCGAGCTTATAAGCACAATGCAGCGGATAAACGGTGCGCTTATTTATGCCGCGCCGTCTGTATCCCAGCGTGCGGCGATACAGGCGCTGCGTGACAGACAGAGCATCAGGGAGCGGTATGTTAAGGAGTACCGCGATCGCGTTCTCTATGCCGCCGAGCGGATAAAAAGAATACCGTATTTTGAGCTTTGCGAGCCGCACGGAACGTTTTATCTTTTTCCTTCGATAAGGCGCACGGGTCTCGGCTCCGCGCAGTTCTGCGCCGAGCTGCTGGACAAGGCGCATATCCTTGCAGCCGCCGGCGCTGCCTTCGGCAAAACCGGCGAGGGGCATATCCGCATTGCCTGCACCGTCGGCATAGATAAGCTGCGCGAAGCGTTCGATCGGATGGACAGGCTGAAATTTTGATAAATAAGAATTAACGGAAGCTTATTGAGCATTCGCTGTTTGTGGGGAGGACATTTTACGGAAACCGTGCTATAGTTTCCTCCGAGGTGAGCTGAATGGATCAAATAAAGATAGGAAAATTCATAGCAGCCCTGCGAAAAGAGCGGGGTCTGACGCAGGCACAGCTCGGAGAAAAGCTCGGCGT
>CALBGG010000018.1 GCA_937893605.1 uncultured Clostridia bacterium | reverse complement strand
TCGGAAAGTGCCTGCATCTGCGGCTCGAGCGCCTCTATCTTATCGACGATGGGGTATATTTTTTTAAGTTCATGATCGGTGTGGCTGCCGAAAAGTTTACTGAAGAAGCCCATATTCATTGCCTTTCGTATGTAAAGATAATTTCACAAGATAGATTTTAACACATAATTGTGAATAAAAAAAGACCTGCGGCATGGCTTTTTATGTCTTTTCGTGAGTTTTTGCGCGTTGTGGCTCAGGCGCTTGTCATTTTCGCGGTCATTTGTTATAATGTGCGCATCACGTGAAAAGAGGTAAAACCCTTGGATTTCAAAAAAATTACACTGTCTGACGTCGGCGCGCTGCGCCCGTACCTGCGCGCACAGTATCGCTCGTGCGACTACTCGGTGCTGGGCGTGTTCATGTGGGCCGACAGATTCGGATACGAATACAACATTTCGGACGGAGTTCTGTTCATGCGCGAAAGGTCGCGCTCGGGCGGCGAGTACGACTATCTGCTGCCGCTGGGCGAGGGCAGCCTGTGCGAAAGAGTACAAAAACTGCGCGATGCCGTCGGCGAAAGGCTCACGATGAGCCTTGTGCCGGAGGAGGCAATGGCCGAGCTGCGGCAGAAGTTTGAGTTCACCGCCGTTGAGGAGCCGGACATCGCCGACTACATGTACAAGGCCGAGGATCTCGCCTACCTCGCCGGAAAGAAATACAGCAAAAAGCGCAACCTCATCCACCAGTTTGAGAAGCTCTACCCCGACTACACGCTCGAGCCGATCACGAACGAAAACGCGCACATGATCGAGGAGTGCTGCGAGCACGACTGGTCGGACGCGGGGCTCAGCGAGCTTGCGATGTACGAAAACGAGCACACGCGCGAGGTGCTGCTCGACTTCGCGGCCTACGGCTGCACGGGCTACGCGCTGCGCGCCGGGGGCGAGATCACTGCGTTCTGCATAGGCGAAGTGATGGGCGACACGCTGATCGTGCACATCGAGAAGGCCAAGCGCGAGTACAAGGGCGCGTTCCAGATGATAAACTGCCTGTTCGCAAGGACGGAGCTGGAAAAATGCGGCGTACAATTTATAAACCGCGAGGACGACGTCGGCGACGAGGGGCTGCGGCAGGCAAAGCAGTCGTACTTCCCCGAGTACATGCTGAAAAAATTCAGGCTGCACTATGAATAACTACAAGCTGACCCTGAGCTACGACGGCACGCGATACCGCGGCTGGCAGCGGCAGGGCAACACGGGAAACACGATACAGGCCAGGGTCGAGGGCGCGCTTTCGCGCATACTCGGGCAGAGTGTCGAGGTCAGCGGCTCGGGGAGAACCGACGCCGGGGCGCACGCACGGATGCAGGTCGTATCATTCCGTGCGGAGACGGAGCTGACAGCGCCGGAAATTTTATCGCGCCTGAGGTGCGCACTGCCGGAGGATATCGCGGCAAATGATCTGACGATTGCCGCGCCGAGGTTCCACGCACGGCTGAGCTGCATCGGGAAAACGTACATTTACCGCGTACAGAACAGTCAGGTACAGAACGTTTTCGAGCGCAAATATATGTATCGCGTGAGTGAGGCGCTCGACATCGGCGCGATGGAGAGTGCGGCAAAAATCCTGCTCGGCGAGCACGATTTCACGGCGTTTCGGTCGAACAAGCGCATGAAAAAATCCGCCGTGCGGCGGATAGATGCAATAGATATTACGCGCCTCGGCGACGAGGTGCGCTTTGCCGTTTCGGGCAACGGATTTCTGTACAACATGGTGCGGATCATCGTGGGTACGCTTCTGGAGGTCGGCGCAGGTCGGATGACGGCGGAGGATGTCCGGTTTGCGCTGGAGTCAAAATCGCGCGAAAACGCGGGTCCGACCGCCCCGGCACAGGGGCTGTGTCTGTGGGAGGTATTTTATTAGCGCTTGACAAGTGGGGGTAAAACGACTATACTGAATACATAAAAGGTGGCGTTACCGGACAAACGGTTAGCCCCCGTTTGTTATTTCAAATGAAATAACCGTTGGTTAAGAAATAACCGCCGGAGTAGAGGCCGGGCGGTTATTTCTTTTTGTATATCTGGATGAACAGATTACAAACGCCTATGATTACAAGGCAAAGTTCGAAAACTTCGGATGTGCTCATTGGGCAGCCCCCCTTTCGAGAGAATCAGGGGGCAAGATGCGCCCCTGTATGTACAGGGGGCTAACCGCTTGCCGTTTATCGGTAACGCCATTGTCAGAATAACACAGTATTTGGCGAATTGTCAAGCGCCTGCATTTTCACCTCATCCGCCGCCGATGGCCGACCCACCTCCCCTTACACAGGGAAGGCAATTTAAAAGAATCACAAGGCCGCAGAGGGTTAGCTCTGCGGCCTTGCTTTTATGCAACATAACGAATAGTTATAACAAGAGACTAATTAAATGTGATCTCTAAGCTTCGTTAGAATTGCGGGTTATTGAATTACTCAGCTGCCGAAACAGTGAGAGCGGGAGCGCGGTGCAGGAATGCAACTGCCTGGCCGCGAGTGCAGGTATCGTTGGGCAGGAATTTGCCAGCGCCGTCGCCGAGGGTGACCTCGTTGGCTGCTGCCCATGCAACTGCCTGTGCATACCATGCATCTGCTGCTACGTCGGAGAAGTCAGCTGCGTCAGCCTTGGGGCTGCCGTTGATGACCCACAGCATCTTGACGAACTGTGCACGGGTGCAGGCTGCGTCGGGTGCGAAGGTGCCGTCGCCATTGCCGTTGATGATGCCGGCCTCGACTGCCCATGCAACTGCCTTTGCATACCATGCATCGGCTGCTACGTCGGAGAAGTCAGCTGCTGCCTTTGCCTCGGGCTTGCCGTTGGCGTTCCACAGCATCTGAACGACCTGTGCGCGGGTGAGCTGGACGTTTGCCTGGAAGGTCAGGGTGCCGTCCTCAGCCTTGATGCCGTCAACGATCTTGTTGTCGGCTGCCCAGATGATATCCTCGTAGAATGCGTCGCCTTCCTTGACGTCGGTGAACGGATTGACAACAGGTGCTACGTAGTTGGGATCCTTAGCGCCGCAGCGTACGCAGACGCCGTCCTTGTACTCGTGGCCGAGTGCGGGAACTTCCTTGCCCTCTTCGAGGACCTTGCCGCACCACTTGCAGACCTT
>CALBGG010000017.1 GCA_937893605.1 uncultured Clostridia bacterium | reverse complement strand
TTAGTCATCAAATTATACATCTCGACATATTCGGGAGCCTGCATCGCGTTTTCAAGAAGATTATAGGTACTCACAAATGTGTCGATTACGCTATAACCTGAACCGCCGGTGCTTATATAGAAATAGCCACCATCCTGAAATGCGGGCAGACCATTAGCCTTAAGATATTCCACTGTTTTATCGAGATTTGCAAAATACCGCTCGACCACACCGCGATAGCGTGCCTCGACTATTCTGAACGCATCACGCAGCGCTTGATTATTCATTGTTTCTGCGTAAATCTCGGGATAATTTTCCTTAGCGTATATGAGATAAGACAGGATAAAGAATTTGAATTCTGAATATGCATAATAGTCGCTGCTCGACATCGCCACATATTCGAACCAGTTTTCCCTGGAAAACGGCTGATCAAGAAAGTATTCATATAGCGAGACGTTAGTTGTCGAACTCCAGCAGTAAGCCGTGAACTCATTCATCAGGCCGTATATGCCGTTGACATTGGAGGCGACCTTCGCGCCCGCTCCGACATAGGTGCCGTATCTGAAGCTGCGCAAGTCTTCCGGCACGATGGCCGCTATCTCCTCGGTTTTATAAGTATCGGTTTCGGGAACCAGGATGTGCATGCCCTCTCCTGTGTAATAAGCCTCAGCCCTATCGATCTCATATTCACCTGTGACCGGATCTCGCTTTATGCTGTGCTGACTGTTATACGATGAGTATATGTGCTCCTGTTCATGAACCGCCGTGCTCAGATCATCAATTAGTCCTCTATTATTCATCCATGTCATGAAATCGTCGCCGTCCTGTTCCGTAGCACGCAGGATATACGAGCCGTTCGGGCAATATTTATCCAAAAGCGCGAGGACATTGTCGTGCGTCGCAGTGTCCGTGGGCGACGGAACGCCGCTTTCCGGTGTGGGGCAGGGATAAGGAAGCTTTCCGCTTACGATATACTCGCTGTCGCCGGACGGTGTCGGTGTGGGAGTGGGCGTAGGCGTAGGCGTGGGCGTAGGGTCGGGCGTATCGCTGTTATAATAGCGATACAGGAATGTGACGATCTGGCCGCGCGTGCAGGTCTCGTTCGGCGAGAATTTGCCGGGCGCCGTACCGTCGGTTATCCCGTTTTCCGAAGCCCATATGACAGCGCTGCGATAGTACGCGCTCTGTGCGACATCCGTAAAGCTGCAGCTGCCCCCGACTTCCGGCTCACCGGCCGCACGGTACAGGAAGGTCACGACCTGCGCTCTGGTGCAGGGATCGTCGGGCGCAAAGCGATTTCCGCCAACGCCGGTGGTCACATTGTTTTTGACCGCCCAGCGGACGGCTCTGTAGTAGTAATCAAAGTAATGGACATCGTCAAATGTCATGTAGACCTCGACATTCGGCCCGCCGTCGGCACGGTACATAAACGTAACCACCTGTGCCCTGGTGCAGGGATCGTTTGGCGCAAAGCGTGTATCATCAACGCCACGCGTAATGTCGTTCTTGACAGCCCACTCAACGGCGTTGCTGTAATACTGCCCGGGGGCAACATCCGTAAAGCCGGCAACACCCTCGCCCGAAGAAGTTTTGTGACAAATCGAGCAGGGCTTATACCCGCATCTTACGGCATAGTCGAGCGTCACGGCATAGGCAGATTCGCTCAGATACTTGCAGCCGTATTTGTGATACTTGTTGCCAGTGTCAGTTATGTAAACCATCTGATCGGCAAGCGCGCCGATCGGAAGCAGCGTGCAGAGCATAACGACAACAAGCAGCAGTGCTATAAGGCGTTTTTTCATCTCTTTTCTCCTTTACAAATATATTTTCTTAATACAAAATATTATCATACTATGCCGATCATGGCAACAAAAAACCCGATGCTTTCGCATCGGGTTTTCTGTTTTTATGGGAAAGAGAGAGGATGAAACTATCTGATCTGCTTCGGAATATCGGATCACTTTATCTCAACACGTTTTGCCGCCGGAACCTCAGGGGTCTTCTCGGGCATAGTCAGCGTCAGGACGCCGTCTTTATACTCGGCGGTGATAGCGTCGGTATCAATGCCCTTGATGTTGAAGCTGCGGCTGAACGAGCCGTAGTAACGCTCGCGGCGGACAAAGCCGTTGTCGCCCTTTTCGCCCTTGTCTTCCTTCTCTTCGGATTTGCGTTCCGCAGAAATGGTCAGGCAATCCTTGTCGATATCAATATTGATATCCTCCTTCTTGAAGCCGGGCAGCTCTGCCTCAAGGACATAGTTACCGTCTACCTTTTTGATATCGGTACGGAATCCGCTGACTTCAGCGTCGTTCCAGAGGCTGTGGCTCATTTCCTCGAGCTCACGGAAAGGATTATAAGATGCTACTCTGCGATAGCCAAACGGTGTAAGTTCAAACATAATCAATACCTCCTGATGATTGGGGAAAGACTTAAACTCGAAATTTGGTTCTTTGTTTATGTCTTTCGTTTCTTGTTATATATAAAATAGCATATAATTATGAATAAATATAGTATTTTATATTAACAAATTGTAAACCTTAGCACTCTCAAGCTTCGAGTGCTAAGGTTTTCGATTTTCAGATATTATTATGTCCGTACTCTTGCGTTTTACTCGCCTTTTTTGTTGAGCGCCTTATGCTTAATGAGAACGAGTATGGCAAAGGCTATCGCAACGGCCGCGATGGCCACCGAGGTGTACACTATTGCGGCGTTATAGGTATTATTGATGCTTATGGCCTGCTCGGGGCGAACGGGCACCGTCGGCGTCGGCGTGGTCTCCGGCTCTTCCGGCTCCTCAGTCGGCTCCGGCGTCGGGTCTGCTATCATGGGATGGTCGGGGATCTTTATCGGCGCCTGAGCGGCAGGCTTGCCGTCTGCCCCAAGCAGATCACTCATGAGCACCCAGCCGGTAAAGCTCTCGCCGTTGTCGGGCATGACAGTAACATGCCCCCAAGGCACATCTCCCATATAGCTCACGCGGTAGTCTACCCTTAGCCGGGTATCGTTTTTTATAAGCATATATTTGCCGTTTACATCGCATTCGGGCGTCTCCCATGCGACAATATACCCGTCATCATTATACGCTGTGTACGTCTGTCCGTCCTTTATAAGATTATTCGGATCGTCCCAAGGGTCGGCAACGGGCTTGAGCCCAAGTTCGGCGCTAGCCGAAATCGGCAGCACAGCCGCCATGAGCAGCAGTACCAGGACGAAGATGAGCTTATTTTTCATATCAATGCCTCCAATGCGCACAAGCATTCGAAGTATAGCATAAACAGATGAAAAATAAAAGTACTAATTTATTAACTAACAAATTTTTAGCTCATTGCAGCACTGCCGGCTTGTATTTCACGGGCGAAAGCCTCGGATTGTCTCGATCTCGTCGGCTGTTTTTTTCGTAGAAATCCGCCATAGATTCGGTTGAATCCATGGCGGCATTTTTTAGTTTAGTCTTTATTCTGTTCATCATATCAGAGCACCTTGGACAAGAAATCCCGCAGTCGCTCGCTCTGAGGACGCTCGAAGATGTCCTTTGGCGCTCCCTCCTCAACAAGCTTACCGTCGGCCATGAACAGGACGCGGTTTCCTACCTCGCGGGCAAAGCCCATCTCGTGGGTGACAACTACCATCGTCATACCCTCATGCGCAAGCTCCTTCATAACATCGAGCACCTCGCCTACCATCTCCGGGTCGAGCGCACTCGTCGGTTCGTCAAAGAGCATAACCTCGGGCTCCATGCACAGTGCACGTACAATTGCAACACGCTGCTTCTGGCCGCCGGAGAGCTGGCTGGGGTAAGCATCGGCGCGGTCGGCAAGTCCTACACGTGCAAGAAGATCCATAGCCTTTGTCTCTGCCTCATCTTTGCTCTTTCCAAGAAGCTTCATCGGCGCAAGGGTCATATTTCCGAGAAGTGTCATATGCGGGAAAAGGTTAAAGTGCTGGAACACCATGCCCATCTTCTGACGGTGAAGGTTTATATTGCAGCTCGGGTCGGTTATATCCACGCCGTCAAAAATTATAGTGCCGCCGGTAGGCACCTCAAGGAGGTTGAGGCATCTGAGGAATGTCGACTTGCCCGAACCGGAGGGGCCGATTACAACGGCGACTTCGCCCTTGTGTATATCGGTGCTCACACCGTCGAGCGCTTTGATCTTGCCATCCTTAAAATACTTCTGAAGATTATCTACTTTTATGAGAACATCAGTGGTCACTGTTGCGCAGCCTCCTTTCCAGTTTGCCCACAAGCCATGTAAAGAACATGACCATTATGAGGTATATGAGTGCAACTCCGATAAGCGGCAGGAACGGTGAATAAGTTGCGCCGCGGATAATGTCGCCCGCCTTAGTGAGGTCACGGATCGCAACATAGCCGGCAACGGAGGTCTCCTTGAGCAGAACTATAAACTCATTCGCGAGCGTCGGCAGAACATTTTTGAAAACCTGCGGAATTATTATGTACTGCATCGTGCGGACATAGTTAAAGCCGAGCGAGCGTCCCGCCTCGAACTGTCCCTCGTCTATGGACATTATGCCGCCGCGCACTATCTCGGCTACATAAGCGCCGGAGTTTATTCCAAACGCAAGCATCGCTATCGCAAGACTGTTTCGGGAGGATGCAAATATTATATAGTATATGATCATCAGCTGAACGACCACAGGTGTGCCTCGGATAACCGTTAGGTACACCTTGCATATGCCGTTGACTATGCCGAGCAGGGTCTTGCCGAGACCCGGGCGCATCGTGAGGCGGTTTTTATCCCATGTTGACCGAACTATGGCTATGATGACGCCGATGCATATGCCGATAAGGCAGGCAACGGCGGTTATTTTAAGCGTATTGCCGAGGCCGTCGACCAGAAGCTGCCAACGGTCTTTTTCTACGAAGTTTAATATGAATTGTCCTTTGATGTCTGCCATCCACGCTTCCAAAAAGCTACCTCCTAATTCTCAAACGCTCAAAATGAGGCTCCATATTGCACGGAGCCTCATTGATTAAGTTGTTTAACTATCAGCCGTTGTTTGCTTCAACGAATGCCTTTGCAGGCTCATTGTCAATGATAACGCAATCAATCTTGCCGCTGGTGAGAGCTGCGATAGCATCGGCGCCCTTGGGAAATGCCTGAACATGATCCTCGCCGAAACCTCCGTCTTCAATGGTGCTGGAAGCATAGATGTAACCGGTGGTTGCGACCTGGCAGCCGATCTGGATATTCTCGCCATTCTCGATCTTTGCAACGATGTCGTCAGCGCTGGTGATATCTGAGTCTTCCTTAACGATTATTACCTGAACGCCGGTTGCATAGCTTTCGGAAAAGTTGATGCTCTGGAGACGCTCCTCCGTAACGGTCATGCCTGCCATTGCGATGTCAGCCTTGCCGGAGGTGAGTGCGGGAATGATCGCATCGAACTCCATATCGTCAATGACGAGCTTCATGCCAAGCTTATCGGCAATAAGGCCTGCTACCGTGGGGTCGATGCCGACGATCTCATCGCCTTCAACGGTCTCATACGGGGGGAAGGTGGCATTGGTAGCCATAATGAGTTCTTCTGCGTCGGCGGCAACATTCTTCTGAACCTCTGGGAGAGTTCCTGTTCCGGAGATGAAGTAATCGGTGACAGTCTGAATAGTGCCGTCGTCTTTGAGCTCCTTGAGAGCTGCATTTACCTTCTCGAGCAGTGCGGTATTTTCCTTTGCAATGCCGATAGCGTAATCCTCGGTAACATATTCGGAGTCAAGTATCTTCAGCTTTACGCTTGCCTGATCATCGTCATTGTCTTTATTGTCGGTATTGCTGCTGCATGCGCACAGTGCGAACACCATGACCATCGCGAGCAGAAGTGCGATAAACTTTTTCATTTTTTATACCTCTCAAAAAATTTTTAACTGTTTTGTGTGCCGTTCCTTACGACGTTGCCTATATTAGCATCTTTATTCACTTCTGTCAACACTTTTTTGAAAAAATATTCGTATTTTTTTATAAAAACCGCATTATAAGTGAATAATATTCATTTCAGTGCGAATATTCACTGTTTTCATGAATTTTTGCATAAAAAATCGACCCCGATTCTTACGCTCGGAGTCGGTTTTTATGTGCTTTGTACAGTTTTATGACCTCTTTTTTAGTAAAGCTGCAAAAGAAAACGCCGCAAAAGCGATGATGTTAACAATGACTATCGCCGCGCCGGACGGAAGCTCGAATGCATAAGATGCAGCCATGCCGACGATAAAGCAGACGACCGAAACAATGCCGGAGCATATAACCACGCTTTTGAAGCTGCGGCAAAGACGCATTGCCGTCAGCGCCGGGAAGATAATGAGACTTGATATGAGCAGCGCGCCCATCATGCGCATGCCGATAACTACGGTGACTGCGGTGAGCACCGCAATGACGCTGTTTATAAGCTGCGCTCTCGTGCCCGTAGCGCAGGCAAAGGTCTCATCAAAGGTCACGGCGAATATGCGCGGATACAGCAGCACGAACATCAAAAGCACCACTGCGGAGAGTATGACGCTCAAGACAGCGTCGGCTCGGCTCAAGGACAATATGCTGCCGAACATGTAGTTTGAAACGTCGGTGTTCATGCCCGTTGTCAGCGACACGGTAACGACGCCTATGGCAAGCGCCGAGGATGATATGAGCGCTATCGCCGCGTCTCCTTTAATTTTGCTGTTCTGATTTATACTCAGCAGCAGGAACGCCGCCGCGATAACCACCGGCACAGCCAGGTACAGCGGCGCGATATTAGCCGCCGCGGCTATCGCCAGCGCACCGAATCCGACGTGCGAAAGGCCGTCGCCTATCATGGAATATCTCTTGAGGACAAGCGATACGCCCAAAAGCGCGGCGCACAGCGAAACCAAAACTCCGACGACTATCGCGCGGATCATGAAGTGATAGGAAAACATCTCTTTTATAAGCTCTATCATGCTCTCGACCCTCCCACGAATCTGCGTGCAAGGTCGCTTTCGCGGTACTGCGCGGCGGTACCGAAGAAAAGCTGCTTTCGGCCGAGGTGCAGGATATGCGTTGCATAGCGCACAGCGGCATGGATATCATGCGATATCATGATGACGCTCGTGTTATCGCATAGATTTACGAGCTTAATGAGATTGTACATCTCGTTTGCCGCGACGGGGTCGAGACCCGTTACCGGCTCATCGAGCAGCAGGAGCTTTTTCGTCGCGCACATTGCACGGGCAAGCAGAACGCGCTGCTGCTGACCTCCTGACAGCTCAAGATAGCAGTGATCGGCAATATCGTCAATGCCGAGACGCTCCATATTCTTTGCCGCTGCGGCCTTATCCTCGGCGTTATAGAACATCCTGCCGCGCATGGAGTTTAATCTGCCGGAGAGCACGACCTCACGCACCGATGCCGGAAAGTCGCGCTGTATCTGCGTCTGCTGGGGGAGATAGCCTATCTCCGTCGGCTTGAGATCGTTAAAAACTATCTCGCCCGAGGACGGCTGCTTGAGCCCCAAAATACCGCGCATGAGCGTACTTTTGCCCGAACCGTTTTCGCCGACGATGCACAGATACGCACCTGCGTCGAGAGAGAAATTAATGCCGCTCAGCACGGTTTCACCGTCATAGGCAAAGCTGAGGTCTTTGCATGTTATCTGTGCCATTTCAGTAAAGCGCCTCCTTCAGGGTATCTATATTCATTCTCATGAGGTCAATATATGTGACGCCGTCTTTAAACTGCTGCGCCGTTACATTGTGCGCTGAGTAAAACGGGAGCTTTTTGCATCCGGTGTCCTCGCAGATGACGTCGGCCATCTTTTCATTTGAAAATTCCATATACAAAACGGCGGGAATGTTCTCCTCGCGCACATGGTCGATCAAAAACGCAACAGTTTTCGCAGAAGGCTCGGTCTGCGACGAGCAGCCGGGGTAGGCAGCATAGTATTTGAGCCCGTATTCGCGCGTAAAATAGCGCATCGGAAACCTATCCGCAAAGACGAGCGTATCTCGCACACCGTTTAATACGGTCGTGCGTATTTCAATGTCAAGCTCCATGAGCTTTGCGTTATAAACCTCATAGTTGAGCATATATTCATTTGCATTCTCGGAGTCGGCCTCACAGAGCTTATCGCACAGGGCATAGCATATCTTTGCCGCATTTCCCGGCGTTGTCCAAACATGCTCGTCGAGCTCATCTTCCCCGTCGTCATGCTCGTGATCGCGCTCATCCTCGGCGGCGTAAATGCCCTCGCCGCTCTCGGCCACGGTCTCGACACAGTCCATCATACGCAGAACGTTCACGTCCTCACCCACAAGCGACTCCACCCATGCCTCCGACTCGCCTCCGTTGCAGACAAACAGGTCGCTTTCCTGTATCGCAATGACCTCCTTCGGTGCGGGCTCATACGAGTGTACCTCCGCGCCCGGCTTTATCAGCAGCTTTATCTGCGCCCTGTCCCCCGCTATCTCGCGCACAAAATCGTAGGCCGGGAAGTTCGTACACACTATCTGCAGCTTCGAGCTGTCCTTCTCCTCCTCTTCCCGCGCCGCGCAGCCGGAGAAAACAATGCACAGACACAGAATCAGAGGGATAAGTCTTTTTACTTTTTTCATGACAGCAGCACCGCGGCAGCCGTGCCTATAAGGCTCATATTCTCGCCGTTTACAAATTCATAGCGCCTGTCCATGATCTCGCCCGCGTACACATCCATGAAGCGCTCCAGCTCCGGGCGCAGGAGCTTGCTTTCGGAATAAAGCGAGCCGTCCACCGCGATGCACACGGGGCGCGAGCTGCCCGCGCCGGTGACCTCAAGTATGCCGCAGAGCATGGAAGCTATGCACCGTGCCGAGCGCTCGAATATTTCTGAAATTATGTAAACCAAATTGACTCTGTCCTCGCTGTTGAAGCCCTTCGGGAAGCGTCCGCTGCCCCATTTATCAATGGTTGGTGTCGTAACCTCGATCATTTTTCCGATTATCTCCGTCGCACGTTCGGAAAACAGCCCCTCTTTTGCGGCCATTTTGAGCGTGTACATGCAGACCTGTCCGAGATATCGGCCGGATATCATTTTTTCGGCAATGTACTCACCTGTGTCGGGGAGATCTGCATCCATTGCAAGGTCGGCGTCGCCGCGCGGGAAAGAGCAGAACGAGCCGCTCTCGAGATTTACGAGCATTTTCCCTCTGCCGGTGAGCCCGAGCTTTTCTATCTTATCGCATTCAATCTCACAGCAGGTGTTGCAGCCCGTGCCGGCGACGAGTCCTATATATCCGTCGAAGCTGCCCTTTGCGAGCGCCTTTCCGGCAAGCAACGTCGCCGGAGTGTCGTTTAAAACAACGATCCTGCCCGGCTTTTCGCCGCGTTTTCCAAGCTCCGCTCTCAGGGACGCGCCGAGGTACGAGCCGACAGCCCCCTCAATCTCAACCTGTTTTGTAAGCCCCAATACCTTACCGTCACACTCGGGCGTTATCTCGACAGGGTAGGAAAAACAGAAGCCTATATCGCCTGCCTGTTTTAAAAGCGGCTGAACGCAGTCGGCAACGCAGGAGATAAATTCATCCCAGGACGCAGGCTCTGCAGCTCCCGGCATGGGGCGCTTATCAAGGCAGTCGATAACTGCCCTTTCCCCGTCGAAGCCTATGAGCGCCGTGCGGAAATTCGTTCCTCCCGCGTCGATGACAACGGCTTTTTCGCCCTTTTTAAGCTTGCCCGACGAATACAGGTACGCCGGCAGCATGGGCATATTCTTCTGCGGCGCGGCAAGTCCCGAGCACATCGCATCTGAAAAAGCTTTTGTGCATTCGGAAAGGCCGACTCTCTCGGCATCCATGCCGTGGTTTTTCATAAACTGTGCTACTTTTATCATTACATACCTCAAAAAGACCCGGCGGAGCCCCGTCGGGTCTTTGATTAAACGTTTTTCTTACTTCTCTGCGGGAATGTCCTTCACGGACTGGACAACGCCCTCGGCAAGACCTGCAATACCCTGGATCTCGCTCGGGATGATGATCTTCGTGGCCTTGCCGTTCGCGGCAGCCGCAAAGGCCTCGAGAGCCTTGATCTTCAGCACGGCATCGCTCGGCATGGACTCGTTTATGAGCTTGATACCCTCTGCGGTAGCGGTCTGGACCTTGAGGATAGCCTCGGCCTCGCCTTCCGCTTCGAGGATCTGCTGCTGCTTCTTTGCGTCGGCGCGCAGGATGGCCGACTCCTTTTCGCCCTCTGCCTCAAGGATGGCCGCGCGCTTTTCGCCCTCAGCTCGAAGGATTGCCTCACGGCGTTCACGCTCCGCCTTCATCTGCTTTTCCATCGCCGACTGAATCTCTCTGGGCGGCAGGATGTTCTTGAGTTCAACACGGTTGACCTTTATGCCCCAGGGGTCGGTGGCTTCATCAAGTATGTTGCGCATTTTGCCGTTTATGAGATCGCGGCTGGTGAGGCACTGGTCAAGCTCGAGGTCGCCGATTATGTTACGCAGAGTCGTTGCCGACAGGTTCTCGATAGCGACCATGGGGTGCTCGATACCGTAGGTGTACAGCTTGGGGTCGGTTATCTGGAAGTAGATAACGGTGTCTATCTGCATGGTGACGTTATCCTTTGTGATAACGGGCTGAGGCGGAAAGTCCGCTACCTGCTCCTTCAGGGAGATAGTCTTTGCGACTCTTTCAAAGAAGGGGATCTTTACATGTATACCGGTACCCCATGTTGCCTGATATTTGCCCAGGCGCTCTATTATCATGACCTTGCTCTGCTGAACGATGCGGATATTTCTCACAATTATAACAAGGGCAAGAAGTATCAGCACATAAATTACATATTCCATTTTTTTCTCCTTAGATTATCTTAGATTATTATTTAACTTCTACTGCGGATGCGACAATTAGCTTAACGCCGTCAATACGTTTTGCCGTTACGAGTGTTCCGGCCTTGATCGTCTCTCCGTCGTTTTCGCTCCGTGCCGTCCATGTTTTTCCGTCAACATACACGGCGCCGGTACCTGCGATATTATCTATCGTCTCTGTAACTCGGCACTCCTTGCCGATAACTGCATCGGCATTGGTCGGCTCGATCTTATTGTTGACATACTTCTTGACGAGCGGCCTTGTGTAATACAATGTCACCGCCGAAACGATGAGAAACAGGATGATCTGAAGCCACACGGGCGCATCAAGCATCGCGCTCAGCAGCGCTGCCAGCGAGCCGGCCGCAAACCAGATGCACACAAGCCCGACCGTCACCGCCTCGACAACGAGGAAAAACACCATGGCGATCAGCCAGAACATCGTCATCGTCATTTCAAATGGCATTGCTTTCACCTCCATTTTATCTTGTTTATTATTGTATTACATTTATCAATATTAATCAACAACAAATTCCCGCCTTAAAAAGCTTTTACATCCATTTTATATATTAGGGCACGATTCAGAGCGTTAGCGCTTTACATTTGTGATGTGTTGATGTAAAATATATATATGATTGACCTAAGGAGGTTCGCTCATGAATAAGCTTAACAGAAAGCCCCGCAATCAGGATATGTATAAGGCGATACTTACGCTCAAGACCGTCGAGGAGTGCATGGATTTCTTTGATGATCTGTGCACCGTGACAGAAATTCAGGCAATGGAGCAGCGCTATCAGGTCGCCGTATGCCTCTCCAAGGGCATGATATATAATGACATTCTGGCAGAGACCGGCGCTTCCAGCGCGACGATAAGCCGCGTCAACCGCTCTCTGCAATACGGCAAGGACGGATACGAAAGAGTATTCGAGCGCCTGGCCGAGCAGCAGGATAAGGACTGATGGCAGCTTCCTACGGCCCGCTGTCAATGTGGTATGATACGCTTACGGGCGATATCCCCTACGGCGACTTTGCCGATTTCTACAAGGCCATGTTTGACGGTGACGGCGGCGAGTTCAAAACGCTTCTCGACCTTTGCTGCGGCACGGGAACGCTCACGGCGCTCATGGCGCGCCGCGGATACGAGATGATTGCGGTCGACTCGTCGCCAGATATGCTCATGCAGGCCTCCGGCAAAGCTGCGGACGCCGAGGTCATGCCGCTGTATCTTTGTCAGGACGCTGCCGAGCTTGACCTTTACGGTACGGTGGACGCGGCATATTGCTCGCTTGACGGGATAAACTACATTCCTCCGGATAAGCTCGGCTCGGTATTTGACAGGCTGCATCTTTTTGTGCGTCCGTACGGGCTTTTTATATTCGATATAAAAACGCCGGAGAGCATGAAGGCGCTCGACGGCGAGGTTTTCGTTGACGAGACGGATGATGTGCTTTGCCTGTGGCGTGCGGATTTTTCCGAGGAGGAAAACACGCTGCTGTACGGCATGGATCTTTTCTCGCGCTGCGGCAGGCTGTGGCAGCGCGAGTGCGAGGAGCATATTGAGTATGCCCA
>CALBGG010000016.1 GCA_937893605.1 uncultured Clostridia bacterium | reverse complement strand
GCCGAGCGCAGCGCCTCAAGCTTATTCTCAAGATCGTAGGACGCAACGAATATATCCCTGACTCTCTGCGTATCGCCGCCGGTGACAAAGCCCGCAAGGATACACAGCGCTCCCAGTATAAGCGCTATCACCGCAATTGCGGAGACGATCTTCCATGCCTTATCCATTGACCGGCACCTCCTTGACGCAGAATTTTCTTCCGAGCGACACCACACCGCCGACAATGCCCTTTATGCCGCGCACGAGCATCAGCACGCCGAGCCACAGCAGTATAAGCGCAAACGCGAACGCGATAAGCACCGCTCCGGCGCACAGCATAACATCTGCGAATATGACGAGCGTAGAAAACGCAAACGAGATGACCTTCACGCCTATGGTGATTACCGAAACACCGATTGCGATAAGAACGAGCGTGACCGCTATCGAAAGCACCAGCAGCACAAGGCCGACGGGTACGGCAAAAATGAGATACAGGATAAGCAGCGCGACATTCGTTTTATACCGTACCGTTTCCTCGGGTTCTTCGACGCTCTTGAGTTCTTCAAACACTATCTCTGACTCTGCGGCCGGCTCTTCGGCAGCTTCTTCGGGCTGCTCGGCTTCCTCGGCGGACTCTGATTTCTCTTCCTCAGCCGGAGCTTCCTCAGCCGCTTCGATCGGCACGGTTTCTTCTGTCTCCGGGTCGGGCTCGTTCGACTCGGTCTCCGTCTCCTCGGGAGCAGCTTCCTCTGCGGCCGGTGCGGCTTCCTCCGCAAGCTCCTGCTCGGTCACTGTCTCCTCCGGCCGAGTCTCCTCAGCGGCGGTTTCCGGGGCAGCGGGTGCTTCCTCTTCGGGTGCTTCCTCTTCGGCCGATGGTTCCTCCTGCTCATTGAAGAACATGGGCTTGTACTCAATGCCCTCCTCGGCTGCCTTTTCGCGTCTGATCTCCTCGATTATGTCCGCATATGAAAGTCCCGTATCCGTGACAGTAGGCTTTTCCCTCTCCTTTTTGACGGGAGTTACGATTATATGCTCCGTCTCGGGCTTTTTCTCCTTGGAGTCGGCCTCGACTGCAAGCTTGCGCTCCGAGCGCTTATATGTGCGCGAGATGGTAACGGCGAGCTTTGTAGGCGAGCCGAAGCTTTCGAGCAGCGCCTGCTCATCATCGGCCTCGTCAAGCATTTTGTTGTACTGCGCAAGGATATCTTCCTTATCCTCCTTGAACATGAACGCCAAAAGCTTGGAAAGCTCCGCCATATATTTTTGTCTGTTAATACGCGTCACCTCCGACGGGTCTTAAATAGGATCCCTAAATCTATATTATTATAGACAAAAAGTTCACTGTGGTCAAGATTTTTTATATCTATTGACAAGCTCTGCCGCTTTAGATAAAATAGTTTAGTTATTAATATTAAGGAGAATTACAATGGCTAAGGATAAAAAAGTTGAGCAGATAACCGATATGGAGCAGGACTTCGCCCAGTGGTTCACCGACGTGTGCACAAAGGCGGAGCTTGTCGACTACTCCGGCGTTAAGGGACTTTTCATCCTGCGCCCATACGGCTACGCCATTTGGGAGAATATACAGAAGGAGCTTGACCGGATGTTCAAGGACGGCGGACACGAAAATGTCTCCATGCCCATGCTCATACCCGAGAGTCTGCTTCAGAAGGAAAAGGATCATGTCGAGGGCTTCGCTCCCGAGTGCGCATGGGTCACAGTCGGCGGCTCGGAGGAGCTGCCCGAGAGACTGTGCATCCGTCCGACCTCCGAAACGCTTTTCTGCGATCACTGGAGCCACACGGTGCACTCCTGGCGCGATCTTCCGATGCTGTACAACCAGTGGTGCTCCGTTCTCCGCTGGGAGAAAACGACGCGCCCCTTCCTTCGCGGCAGAGAGTTCCTCTGGCAGGAGGGCCACACTCTGCATGAGACAGAGGCCGAGGCACGCGAGGAGACGCTGCATCAGCTTGAGGTCTATGCAGACCTTTGCGAAAACTATCTCGCCATGCCCGTTATCCGCGGCAACAAGACCGAGAAGGAAAAGTTTGC
>CALBGG010000015.1 GCA_937893605.1 uncultured Clostridia bacterium | reverse complement strand
CAGCATAAATTCTCAGCTGCTGACGGTGTTCTTCCTCCCTCTCCTGTTCGCCGGACTGCACCTGTGCTTCGCCTTCCCGTTCATCCGCAAGATACTGTACATGTTCAGCTTCTATAACACGAGCTTTCTTATCTGGACGACGGTCATAAGCTTTCTCGTCTTTGCCCTGCTGTACGCCCTCGTGTACAAAAAGACCTCGAACACATATTATAAGATAGTCAGCAAGTGATAAAAAATCAGACAAAACGCGGTCTCGGCACAAAATTTGTGCTGAGGCCGCGTTTTGCCAGTTTAATTATTTATTTAATAATGCTATAGTATTATATACACCGAAAAGCGCAGAAAACTCTGCGCAGTATATGGAGGAATGACAATATGAACAGCAAATTTGCAAAGGCGCTTGCAATGGTTCTGGTCATTGCAATGCTCCTGACCGTCTCACCGTTAGCATTTGCCGATGCTGACAGTGCAGCGGCGAGCACCGAGGGCAACAAATACCCGATCGTTCTCGTCCACGGTCTGTTCGGCTGGGGCGGCACGGAGGTGGCAAACCTGCACTACTGGGGCGGCTTCTCAAGCCTTCAGCAGATGCTCGATGATGCAGGCTATGAGGTCTACACCCCGTCGATCGGCCCCGTTGCGAGCAACTGGGACAGAGCCTGCGAGCTGTATGCCTACCTTGTCGGCGGCACGGTCGACTACGGTCAGTACCACTCGGCACAGAACGGTCATGCGCGCTACGGACGCACATTCGAGGGCGTCCTGCCGGAGCTCAATGACGCCGACAGCACGCTGAAGATACACCTCGTCGGCCACAGCATGGGCGGCGAGACGATACGCATGCTCGCGCAGCTGCTCGAAAACGGCGACCCCGACGAGATGCGCGCAACGACCGATGGCAGCATAAGCAAGCTCTTCACAGGCCGGTGCCGCCATTGGATAGAGAGTATAACCACACTCTGCACGCCGCACGACGGCAGCCAGTACGACGGCAAGGTATACAACGATGAAGAACCTGTTATCCACAGGTTTATCGCAGGCCTGTCGGCCGCAACCGGCTCGGATATTAACGAAGAAAACTTCGGTCTTGACTTCAAGCTCGACCAGTGGGGGCTTGTCCGCGAGCCGGGCGAGAGCTATTCAAGCTATCTCAGCCGTGTCGAAAACAGCAGCATCTGGGACAGCGAGGTCACCGATCTGAGCGATTACGATCTGTCTCCGGACGGTGCGGCGGTGCTCAACAGCTATGCCAAGGCGCAGGACGATATTTATTATTTTTCCATCGCCTGCTCTGACACCTACCGCAGCGTAGTATATCCGCATCACTATCTGCCCTATGAGAACATAAATCCGCTCATGAAAAGGAGCGCGACCTATATGGGGCGCTATAAAAACTATGCTGCCGGTCACGTCACCATCGACGAAAGCTGGTGGGAGAACGACGGCATCGTAAGTGTGCGCTCGGCGCAGTATCCGCACGAGGGCTCGACCGATCGCTATAATCTCGATTACGGCACGGAAAACGGCGTTATTACCTTCAAGGACGGCACCGAAAAGGGCGTCTGGAACTATATCGAGAAAATCGAGCGCACCGACCACATCAACATGGTAGGCCAGATGACAAACACAAAGTTCCTGCAAGGCAAATTCTATGAGCTGGCAGCTATGCTCGCAAGCATCCCCGTTGAGGGAAAGACTCCCGATTCTCCCTCGGGCAATCTTCCTTTTGTCGATGTGATCAAGGGTACTTACTACTACGACCCTGTAGTGTGGGGATACGATAACGGTATCGTTTCCGGCGTTGACGCAGCTCATTTCGCGCCCGACCAGAGCTGCACCCGTGCTCAGGTCGTGACATTCCTGTGGCGTGCAGCCGGAAAGCCTGCTCCCAAGTCGGCGCAGACGCCGTTTACCGACGTCATTGACGGAAGCTTTTACAGCGACGCCGTCGCATGGGCCTATGAAAAAGGCATCGTGAAGGGCACTACAGGAACAACATTCTCGCCGGATGATACGGTGACCCGCGGTCAGTTTGTCACTATCCTGTGGCGCTATGAAAGCTGCCCGGAGGCAAGCCTTGAAAATCCGTTTAACGATGTTCCGTCTACGGAATTCTACGCGAAGGCGGTGCTGTGGGCAGCCGAAAACGGCGTGACCGTCGGCACGGGCAGCGGAGCATTTGCTCCAAACAATCCCTGCACACGCGCTCAGGTCGTAACCTTCCTGTACCGCGATCTTGCAAAGTAAAAATCCGCATAAAAAAGGCTCCCCCAGTGGGGGAGCCTTATCAGTTTTTACAGCTCTATTTCGCTCGATTTATGCACGCCCGTGACGGAGAACTCGACCCACTCGGCGACGTTCGTCGCGTGGTCGCCGATGCGCTCGAAGTACTTTGCGATCATGAGAAGATCGAGGGCGTACTCCGCGTCGCCGTGCTCGGTGCGTATCATGTCGATGAGCGCGGTCTTGACGCTCAAGAAGCAGTCGTCGACGACGTCGTCGTGCTCGATGACGCTTTTTGCAAGGGCGAGGTCACGCCTATTGTACGCCTCGATGCTGTCGGTGACCATGCCGATGGCGGCCTCGGCCATGGGGCGCATAGCCTGACACTCGCTGCCCGTTCTGCCGTTAAGGTGAGGGATTATTTCCGCAATATCCGAGGCCTGATCGCCGATGCGCTCAAGGTCGGTTATCATTTTAAGCGCAGCCGATATCTGCCGCAGGTCGCGTGCGACGGGCTGCTGCTGCAGCAAAAGACGCAGGCACAGCGTCTCGATATCGCGCTCGTACCGGTCTATCTCAAGGTCGAGCGGCGCAAGCTTTTTGGCAAGCTCGCTGTCGCCGGACAAAAGCGCCTTTGCCGAGTTTGCTATCGCCTCCTCGCACATTGCGCCCATGAGCGTAAGCTTTTCGCCGAGCTCCTTGAGCTGGGCATCGAATTTGCTTCTCATCAGCCGAACCTCCCTGTTATATAGTCCTCGGTGCGCTTATCGCTCGGCACGGAGAACAGCTTTTCGGTATTGTCGTATTCAACGAGCTCGCCGAGCAGGAAAAACGCGGTGCTGTCGGAAATACGCAGCGCCTGCTGCATGTTGTGCGTCACGATGACGATGGTGTAGTTTTTCTTAAGCTCCGTGGCAAGCTCCTCGATCTTCGAGGTGGATATGGGGTCAAGCGCACTCGTAGGCTCGTCCATGAGCAGCACATCCGGCTCGACGGCGAGTGCGCGGGCAATGCACAGTCGCTGCTGCTGGCCGCCCGAGAGGCCGAGGGCGGATTTTTTCAGTCTGTCCTTCGCCTCGTCCCAAATGGCGGCGCCCCTAAGCGAGCGCTCGACGATCTCGTCAAGATCGGCCTTTTTGCGTATGCCGTGGGTGCGCGGACCGTAGGCGACGTTGTCGTAAATGCTCATGGGGAAGGGATTTGGTTTCTGGAACACCATGCCCACGCAGCGCCGCAGCTCGTTTACGTCCGTGCCGGGCGCATAAATGTTATTGCCTTTGTATTTTACCTCACCCGTTATCTTTACGCCGGGTATGAGGTCGTTCATGCGGTCGAGCGTTTTTAAAAACGTCGATTTACCGCAGCCGGAGGGGCCGATGAGCGCAGTTATGCTCTTTTCGGGGATCTCCAGATTTATATTTTTAAGCGCCTGCGTCTGATCATACCACAGACACAGGTCGTGCACGCTTATGATGCTGCTCATATGCTTCTCCTCTTGTCGTAATATTTACCTATCAATGTTGCGGCGAGGTTTATTATAACCGTCAGCGCCATGAGTATCGCGGCTATGCCGAAGGCTATGCCGAATTCGCCCTGCTCCTTGGCGTAGACGTAAAGGGCGACAGTGAGCGTAGCACCCGCGCCGGACAGGCCGTCGACGAACAGATTGTAGATATTGTGCGCAAAGCCCGCGGTGAACAGCAGCGCCGCCGATTCGCCGAGGATACGTCCAACAGCGAGGATGCAGCCGGTGATTATGCCGTCAACGCAGCCGGGGAACACGACGGTGCGTATAACGCGCCACTTGCCAGCACCGAGTCCGAACGCGCCCTCGCGCAGACTCTGCGGAACGGTCTTGAGGCTCTCCTGCGTCGTGCGCATGACCGTCGGCAGGTTCATGATGACAAGCGTAAGCGCGCCGGCCTTCAGCGAGGTCTTGAAACCGAGAAATTCGCAGAAGAACAGCATGCCGACAAGGCCGTATATGATGCTCGGTATGCCCGAGAGCGTCTCGGCCGCGTATTCGATAGCGCCGACGATGCGGTGGTTTTTGGCGTATTCCGTGAGGTAGATCGCCGCGCCAACGCCGAGAGGCAGCACCCACAGAAGCGTATAGAGGACAATGTACAGCGTATTGAGTATATCCGGCAGTATGCCGACCGAGTCGTTGAGATAGCTCACCGAGGTGGTAAGAAACTTCCACGATATATTAGGTATGCCCTTAATGAGCACATAGGCTATGAGAAACAGCACGAGCGCCGAGGTAAGTGCGGCGCACAGGCCGGACAGACCGCGCATCGTGATATCATATGCCCTGCGCTTGGCTTTTACTTTTTTTCTATCCATTCGACTTATCCCTCTTCAAAAGGAAGTTTAGCGTCGCGTTTATGAGCATGATAAACAGGAACAGCACCAGCGCAATGGAGAAAAGCGCCTGGCGCTGGAGGCCGGAGGAGTAGCTCATCTCGCTTGCGACAGCGGTGGTGAGAAATCTTACGCTCTGGAAAAGCTCCGGCATGTTAGGCGCGTTGCCCGACACCATCATGACGGCCATTGCTTCGCCTATCGCTCTGCCGACGCCGAGGACGACCGCCGCGGCGATTCCGCTTTTCGCAGCCGGGACGGACACACGGAAATATGTCTCCGTCGGCGTTGCGCCGAGAGCGAGGGACGCGTCCTCGTACTCCTTGGGAACGGCCTCGAGCGAGGTCATCGAGACCTTGATGATAGACGGAAGGATCATGATCGCAAGCACGATTATCGCGGCCAGAAGGCTCGCGCCGTCGGGAACGTTGAACACCTTGCGGATACCGGGAACGAGCACCATCATACCAACAAGGCCGTACACGACCGAGGGAATACCCGCGAGCAGTGATACCGCCTCGACTACGACGGCACGCACGCGCGGTCGCGCCATTTTCGCAAGATACACCGAGGCCATGAAGCCCACAGGAACACCGAGGCATATAGCGCCCGCCGTGCCGTAAACGCTTGTAAGGATAAACGGCAGTATGCCGTAGCTCGGCGTCGCCGCGGTCGAGGCCCACTTCTTGCCGAACAGAAAATCTGTCAGCCCTATTTCGCGTATGGCCGGTATGCCGGAGACGATGAGGTATACCGTTATCATTAAAACGGCGGCCACCGTTACGAGGCCGAGGATAAGGAATATGGCGTGTACAATATTTTCAATAAGATTTTTCGTTTTCGTCTTCATAAATTCCAATACGGCGGCCTTTAAAAAAGGCCGCCTGATTCATTTATGCCTGTTGTGTTACTTCGCAACGGGAACTGCGCCTGCTGCGGAAATGACCTCGGCCGCGTCCTTGCTGGTCGCGTAGTCGAAGAACAGCTGTGCTGCCTTGGAAAGCTCCACGCCTTCCTTGGTTACGAGAACGAAGGGACGCTGTACCTCATAGCTGCCGTCGGAAACGGTTGCCTCGCTGGGAGCTACGCCGTTAACGGAGAGTGCCTTGACGGTATCCTTAACGGATGCCAGGGAAGCATAGCCGATGGCGTTGGGGTTGCCTGCTACGGTGGTGATAACGTCGCCGGTGCTTGTCAGCTCCTGACGGTACTTGCAGGAATCCTTGGTGTCGGTGATGCTCTCAAAGCCGTCACGGGTACCGGAGCCGGCCTCACGGCCGATCAGAACGATCTCTGCGTCGTCGCCGCCGACATCCTTCCAGTTGGTGATCTCGCCGGTGTAGATCTTTGCGATCTGCTCGATGGTGAGGTCGGAGACCTTGTTTTCGGGGTTAACGATTATTGCGATACCGTCGAGTGCGAGGACGGTCTCTTTAAGTCCGGCTGCCTTCTCGTCATCCTTGAGTGCACGGGAGGCAAGGCCTATATCGCAGCGGCCTTCGCTTACGGCGGTGATGCCCGAGCCCGAGCCGGTGGGGTTGTAGCCTACGGTGATACCCTTGTGCTCTGCCTGGAACGATTCGCCCAGCGACATGATGACCTTTTCCATCGAGGTCGAGCCGTCGGTGCTCACGGTGCCGGTAACTTCGGCGGTGTCGTCGGTATTGTCTTTGCTGTCGTCATTGCTCTTTCCGCAGGCCGCAAACAGCGTAAGCGCCATCAGCGCTGCGAGGACTAAACTTATAAGCTTTTTCATTTAAAAAGCTCCTTTCTTTTTCTTTTGATTTCCGGGTACACCATAAGATTATGCTCCGTTTATCAAATCTGAAAGCGGAGTTTTGTAAAAACAATTTAAAGATTTTTAGAGGGAATTGAGGCACCTTACGATACATATATATTGCAGGTGCCCGGTTCGTAATTGCCGACGAAGCCGGGAGGCTGCCGCTTACCGCAGGCGCGGCGAAAAGTTTTGGCGGCAATCAGAGGCGCTCGGAGGCGGCTCGACCATGGAGACGGGCAAAATTAAAAGAGGCGGGCAGTGCCCGCCTCTGCCATATGGATTTTTGTCCGGCGCAGCGCCGTGGTGCGAGGCAAAACGGTTTTGTCGGCATTTTCGACACCGGGCAGCCGCAAAAACCGTATAGGTGCAGCCTCAAAGCGTATTAAAAAACTTAGTTTTTGACAGAGCGACATACAGCGCCGAACCCGCGATGACGCCGAACGCGCCCTGAATGCAGTTCATCGGCACACCGCCGACAGCCGCAGCGCCGTAGCCGAGAATGAGCGCCTCGTATGCGAGGTAGCCGAGTACCATGACGATCTCGCCGATCACTCCGGCGATGATAGCACGGGCGAGCGGGGACTTGACAGATTTGCAGCCGAGCAGGAATCCTGCAAGCAGCGCAACGATGAATTTTATCGCAAACGTACCGGGAACGTACAGGCCGTAGCCCGCTATGAGGTCGGCAAGACCCGAGCCGAGGCCGGCAGCGGCCGCGCCCCACCACGGTCCGAGCAGGAACGCCGAAAGCAGAACGACCGCGTCGCCTGCGTGGATGTAGCCGCCGATGGGAGTGGGTATGCGGATGACCATCGTCGCAACGCAGCTGAGCGCCGCGAACAGCGCCGCAAACACCAGTTTCTTGATCGTTTTGTCTTTCATAGTTCTTCTCCTTTTTTAATAGCGCCTTAAGACCGCACCTATACGCATATTGCAGGTGCCCGGTTCGTAATTGCCGGAAAAACCGGAAAACTTCCGCTTCACATGAGTGCGATGCAGAGCCGGTTTTTTCCGCAGTCACCGCCCGGGCGACCGCAATTAGCGTATCGGTAGGTGCGTTAATGCGCCTCTAAAATCCCACCAATTTCGTCGGTTGGATGTGATAATCGCACTATAATACATCGCATGTGACTTGTCAAGACCTAATATCGAATATTAGATTGTTTTTCAGAGGCGCATTAAGAATATGCCGATACATGTATTGCGGCAGAAGTTTTCGTGCGCCTCTAAAAAGCTCCTGTAAAAATATCTATCATTTTGGAAGTGAGTATGTTATAATCATGGCACAACGAAATCGGAGGAAAAAGCGGAGAATGAAGCTTGACAACAAACGCACCATACTGACAGGCTTTGCGTTCCTGTCCATCTGCGCGTTCTGGCAGATGTATAACAGCATCGTACCTCTTATACTGACAAACACCTTCCACCTCAACGAGACGTATTCCGGCGCAATAATGGCGGCCGACAATATATTCGCGCTGTTCCTGCTGCCGCTGTTCGGCGCGATATCTGACAGGACGAGTACGAAGATAGGCAAACGCATGCCGTTTATCCTGTTCGGTACGGGCATTGCGATCATCCTTATGAACCTGCTTCCTATGATCGACAACAGCTATGCCGCAGCGCCCGGTACATTCAAGACCGTATCCTTTGTCATCGTGCTCGGTCTGCTGCTGGTCGCCATGGGCACCTATCGCTCTCCCGCGGTCGCTCTTATGCCGGATATCACCCCCAAGCCTCTGCGCAGCAAGGGCAATGCGATAATAAACCTCATGGGTGCGCTCGGCGGCGTTATCTATCTCGGCGTCGCGGCGGTCATGTACCCCAACAGCAAGGTCGAAGGGCTTGCTCATGTCAACTATCAGCCCCTGTTTATGGTCGTTTCCGCGATCATGTTCGTCGCCATAGCCATACTGTTTCTGACGATCAAGGAGCCGAAGCTCGTTGCCGAGCAGCAGGAGCTCGAAAAGCAGCACCCCGAGTGGAACCTCGCCGAGGACGACGGCAGCGGCAACGAGACCCTGCCCAAGCCCGTAAAGAAGAGCCTCATCTTCCTGCTTTCGTCGATCTGCCTGTGGTTTATCGGCTACAACGCCGTTGAAACATGGTTCACAACCTACGTCAGTCAGGTCATGGGTCAGGCGCTGGGCGGCGCGTCGACCTGCCTTCTCATCGCGACCGGCGGCGCTGTCATCAGCTATATTCCCATCGGAATTATCGCCTCAAAGGTCGGCAGAAAGCGCACCATCATGGCCGGCATAATTCTGCTGGCGGCCTGCTTTGTTTCAGGCTACTTCCTGACCACGGCCTACAGCAGCATAAATCTAATCATGTTCATCGTATTCGCGCTCGTAGGCCTTGCCTGGGCGGCGATAAACGTAAACTCCCTGCCGATGGTCGTCGAGATGTGCCGCGGCTCGGATATCGGCAAATTCACAGGCTATTACTACACCTTCTCGATGGTCGCGCAGGTCGTGACCCCGATCGTCGCGGGATCTCTGATGCGCCATGTGAGCTACACGGTGCTTTTCCCCTATGCCGCGCTGTTCGTTGCGCTCAGCTTTGTGACGATGATCTTTGTAAAGCACGGCGACAACAAGCCCGAGGCCAAGTTCGGTCTCGACGCATTCGATGATCTTGAGGACTGATGAGAATATGCATTTTCGGCGCATCCGGGCGTGATCTGGATGAGCGCTATTACGCCGAGGCAGAGGCTCTCGGCGAGCTCATAGGTCGAAACGGCGATTCAATCGTTTTCGGCGGCGGCGCCGGGGGACTTATGGGCGCCTGCGCACGCGGAGTGCACCGAGCCGGCGGCGGGATCGTCGGTATAGCGCCGCGGTTTTTTGACGAGCCCGGCATACTGTACGATAAATGCAGCCGCATGATATTCACCGAGACCATGCGCGAACGCAAGCAAGCCATGCAGGATAATTCCGACGCCTGCATAGTCCTGCCCGGCGGCATCGGCACGCTCGAGGAGTTTTTTGAGATACTCACGCTCAAGCAGCTCGGCCGCGACGGACGCGCCATCGTGCTTTTAAACACACTGGGTGCTCACAACGCGATGATAAGCATGCTCAAGCAGCTTGCCGAGCGGCGATTCATGTCGAAAAACTGCCTGACGCTGTATTCCGTTGCCGAAACGCCGCGGCAGGCGTTGGAACAGCTTGCCGCCTACATTCCGCAAAGCGGCAGCATACGCAGGCTCGAGGATTATAATAAGTAAAACTACGTCGGTGTAGCGTTTGCTACACCGACGCTTTGCATTTGGGTATAATATAGTATTCCATAAGTGTGAGGATACTTGGAGGTAGATAAAATGATACGCAGAGTTATTCAGATAGACAAAGATAAATGCAACGGCTGCGGCATGTGCGTCCACGCCTGCCACGAGGGTGCGATAGAACTCGTCAACGGCAAGGCGCAGCTCATGCGCGACGATTACTGCGACGGACTCGGCGACTGCCTGCCCAACTGCCCGACGGGCGCGATAAGCTTCATCGAGCGCGAGGCGGCGGCCTATGACGAGGCCGCGGTCAAGGCGGCGCAGAAGGCCAAAAATCAGGCGTTTTCCGGCTGCCCCGGCTCCGCTCCCAGGCGCATCGAGACTCGCGGGGGAGAGAACGTCCACGCTCCGGCGCAGCTTTCAAACTGGCCCGTGCAGATACGCCTTGCGCCGGTGAAGGCCGCGTATTTTGACGGCGCGGATCTTCTCGTCGCCGCCGATTGCAGCGCCTACGCCTACGGCAATTTCCACAATGATTTCATCAAGGGCCGCGTGACGCTCGTCGGCTGCCCGAAGCTTGACCCCGTCGATTACGCCGAAAAGCTCGGCGAGATCCTCACGGTAAACGACATTAAGTCCGTCACCCTTACGCGCATGCAGGTCCCCTGCTGCGGCGGACTGCAAATGGCGCTGACCCGTGCAATAGCCGCCGCGGGAAAAAAGATCCCTCTGCACGTCGTGACGATATCCAATAGCGGAGAAATTTTAGAGGCGAATTAAGGCTGTACGATACATGGCGGAAAGTCAAGCAAGTGCAGCAAAAATCTCGCGGGGAGTTTTCCAGGCAAAATTGCGCCGCACTATGCAGTGAACGGGCTTGCCCATTCCGCTTGCGACGGGTTTATCCGCATTTCCCGGTCGGACTGACGCAATCATTATATACGTACAATGTCCGTTTGCTATTAAAAAGCAACAAAAGGCGGGCGGAGCGGGGAAAATATTTTGTAAAAAGCGATAAAACGATAAAAAAGAGCTTGACAAATGCGCGATATGGCGCTACTATGCCCACGTCAACAAGATGACGCAAAATTTCGAGGAAAGGCAGAAAGCATCAATGAAGAAGCTGAGCAACGCAATGATGATGATGTACATGTGCATGTGCCGCATGTGCATGCTTCGTCGCGCTCACTTCGGTCATGAACTTTCTGAAACCTGTTTGACGGCTTAAGCCGAAAGCCTCTGAGGATAACAAACAGCGGAAGGTCGATGACCTCCCGCTGTTTTTTGTTGTCCGGGTTTATTTCGATTTGAAAGGAGATGTGCCGTATGAGATGGCCGGTAAAGCGAATGTGTCCCCGGGACACAGAGGATATTATCAGAAGCATATACGACAGCACATTAAACAAAAACTTTTAAGGAGAAAATAAAAATGAAAAACTTCACTAAAATAATCGCACTCGCACTCGCGATCGTTCTCGCATTCAGCCTCGCGGCCTGCTCCACCAAGGACAGCGACGATTCCGCCGACGACAGCGGCAAGGTCATCAAAATAGCAGTTCCCAACGACACCACCAACGAAGCACGCGCACTGCTCCTGCTCCAGGAGGCCGGTATCATCAAGCTCAAGGACGGCGCAGGCATCACCGCAACCAAGAACGACATCGTCGAGAATCCGTACAATGTCGAGATCGTTGAAGCCGAAGCCGCGGCAATCCCCCAGCTCCTGCCCGACGTTGACTACGCGGTCATCAACAGCAACTACGCGATAAACGCAGGCCTCAACCCCGTTAAGGACTCCCTGTTCAAGGAAGGCTCCTCCTCGGCATATGCAAACATACTCGCAGTTAAGGAAGGCAACGAAAACACCGATGCGGTCAAGGCGCTGAAGGCAGCTCTCGAGAGCAAGCAGGTAGCGGACTTCATCACGGAAAAGTACAACGGCTCCGTAATATCCGTAGTAGAGAACCCCACCGACGGCTTTGACAGCTCCGTTGATTACGCTGCCCTCGCAGGCACCACCATTTCCGTCGCGGCATCGCCCACTCCTCACGCAGAGATCCTCGAGATCGCAAAGCAGATCCTCGCCGAGAAGGATATTACCCTTGATATCCAGACCTACAACGATTATGTTGTTCCCAACAACGTCGTTGAAGACGGCACCGTTCTCGCAAACTACTTCCAGCACACCCCCTACCTCGATGACTTCAACGCTCAGAACGGCACTCACATCGTCTCCGTGGCAGCCATTCACGTCGAACCCATGGGTCTGTACGGCGGCACCCAGACCAATCTTGACGCTGTGAGCGGAAAGTAATATATTAATAGTATAGAAAAGAGAAGCAGCTGACAGGAGCCCGGCTCCTGTCAGCTGCAGCAGAGAGGGCGGGAAGCAAGTGATAGAGCTTAAAAACGTAAGCAAGACCTTTGACTCCGGAACGGGAGAGGTGGACGCGCTAAAAAACGTCAGTCTCACCATTCGGGACGGGGACATATACGGAATAATCGGCATGTCCGGCGCGGGAAAGAGCACGCTCGTGCGATGCATAAATCTGCTCGAAAAGCCTTCGAGCGGCGAGATAATCGTAAACGGCGAGAGGCTCGATACCATGAGTCCGGCGCAGCTTCGTGCGGCAAGACGCAACATAACGATGATTTTCCAGCACTTTAACCTGCTCATGCAGCGCACATGCCTGAAAAACATATGCTTCCCGATGGAGCTTGCCGGCGTCAAGAAGTCCGACGCGGAAAAGCGCGCGCGCGAGCTCCTTGAGCTCGTCGGTCTGCCGGATAAGGCAAATGCCTACCCCGCGCAGCTGTCCGGCGGCCAGCAGCAGCGTATAGCCATTGCCCGTGCGCTGGCAACAGACCCCAAGGTTCTGCTGTGCGATGAAGCCACAAGCGCCCTCGATCCGAAAACGACCCGTCAGATCCTTGAGCTTATTAAGGACATAAACGCAAAGCTCGGAATAACGGTCGTTATCATAACCCATCAGATGAGCGTCGTTAAAGAGGTCTGCAACCATGTTGCGATCCTCGACGACGGCGAGGTCGCCGAGGAAGGTCTGGTCGCAGCGGTGTTTGCCGCGCCCAAATCCCCGGCCGGACGCAGGCTCGTGTTCCCCGGCGGGGTGGATGAAATGGTCTCCGACCCCAGGACCGAGCGCCGCGTAAGACTTATTTTCCGCGACAGCCGGACGACTGCGATACCTCTCGTTGCGCGTTTGGCGTCGGAAGAGAACATCTTCTGCAACGTCATTTCCGCATCCACGCAGAAGCTGTCCGAGGAGGTCTACGGCAGTCTGCTCATAGGCATCCCCAGCGCCCAGTACGACCGTGCGCTGAAATTCATTTCATCCGTTGCTAACGTCACGGCAGAGGAGGTAGACGGCAATGTACAGTGATCTTTTCTCCGAAGCCTCCGTCCGGGGACTTCTCGATATCCTGCCCTCTCTCCCGACCGCTCTGTGGGAGACGTTTTACGTCACGGTCCTGAGTACCGCTCTTTCTCTCGTCATAGGACTTCCGCTCGGCGTGCTGCTCGTCGCCGGTGAAAAGGACGGCGTCCGTCCGCTGCCCGGCTGGCTGATGCACCTGCTGAACGTTATAATAAACCTTCTGCGCTCGATCCCCTTCCTTATTCTTATGATAATGGTTCTTCCTCTCTCCCGAGCGCTCATAGGCACGGCCGTCGGCACGACGGCTACCATCGTTCCGCTTGTCGCGGCGGCGTTCCCCTTCGTCGCACGCCTTGTCGAGAGCAGTCTGCGCGAGCTTGACGGCAACATCATCGAGGCCGCGCAGAGCATGGGCGCATCGCCATTTCAGATAATCTGCAAGGTCATGATCCCCGAGAGCGTGCCCTCGCTTATTCAGAACGTCACCATCGCGCTGACCACTATCCTCAGCTACTCGGCAATGAGCGGCATCATCGGCGGCGGCGGCCTCGGCAAGATCGCCATCGACTACGGCTACTATCGCTACAAGTACCTCATCATGGTCGTTGCGGTCATTATCCTCATCCTGCTCGTGCAGGTGTTCCAGAGCCTCGGCACATATCTTGCCAAGAAGTGCGACAAACGGCTTAAATAAATTAATGTATGTAAAAGCGCAATGCCCGGCATTGCGCTTTTTGAAGCTCGTCAAAAAGTCCGTACCGGACATTTTTGACGGCTATAATCCAACTTGAGGCGGGTCTTTTCTCGCTGCGGCTCGGTCACGGCGCGGCTCTGACATGCCCCCGGCATGTCATTCACTCCCGCGCCGCCGCTTCGCTGCCCCTCAAATTCCCCCGCTGCGCGGTTATCTTTTCTCAGCAACATAGTTTTTTGACTTTTGACAGACTGTAAAAGTTAATATATAATGTAAGGACAAACACCGAAAGGGCTGATGACAAAAATGAAAAAGAGACTGACCGCGCTGCTTCTGGCGCTGCTTATGATCCTGTCGCTTGCCGCGTGCTCCGACGGGAAGGATAACGACGGCGGCACAAAGCAGGGCTCCGACGCAGATGAGATCAATATCGTTCCGACCGCTGCAAGCTCCATAGAGACCGAACGGTACGATAACGGCGATTTCAGCCTTGATATTCCCAAGGGCTGGACGGTAACGTCCGGCGGAGCATACATGCTGCACAGCATCCGCGTCTACGACCCGGAAAACCCTATAAATCAGATGTTTTTCATGCTCAAGGCCGACTGCCTGCTGCACAGTCAGGCCGGCAAGGACGCGTGGCAGTATAATTATCAGATGGGAAACAGCCAGGCGATTTTATTTGCGTCCGCTCCCGTGCTCTCATCGCCGTCGACCGAGGGCTTTTTTAAGATATTCCCTCAGTACGCGGAGTTTATCTCGTCGGTCGAGTCGAGCTATGCGGGGTATTCGCTGCCGAGTTTTGAAAGCTTTACGGTGACCGACCGCTTCGCGTCAACGAGCAGCCTTGCCGCCTCCGCTCTCGGAGACGAGCTTCTGCGCGCAACGTTTACAGACGGCGATAAAAACGGCGAGGGCATGTTCTCCGCCTCGGTCGTTGACTTCGGACAGGTACAGATCCCGTCCGGCGGCGTGTCGGGCTATCAGCTTCAATCTGCCGACGGCGGCTATTACATGGCCTATAACATCGTCGCCGTTACCGCCGAGAAGGATACGTTTATCGACTGGGAGCCGGTGCTGGCAAAATGCATGGCCTCGCTTGAGTATTCCGGCAGCTTTGTCAGCAGCGCAAAGCAGGCAAGCAACGAGACCGTCGCGCTTGCCATGCAGATAAGCCGCAACTTCAACGAGACGATGAACAGCATCATGGCCGCGTGGGAAAGCCGCAGTACAAGTCAGGACATCATGAGCCAGAAGCAGAGCGACGCCATTCTCGGCTACGAGCGCATATATAATACCGAGACCGGCGAGACCTACAAGGCCGATCTCGGCTGGAGCGACACTCACGACAGCGCGCTTTATAAGCCGGTCGAGGACGACAGCATGTATCTCAAGGCGACCAGCGGCTATATAGTCGATTAGCGCTGTCAGCATAAACGAACAGCTTACTTTTGGGCTGTTCGTTTTTTTGGGCAAATTCGCTCAAATGCTTGATTTTAAGACCGATAACTGATATTGTCTATGTTAAATAAAGTTTTTTAGTGTAACTTTATATTGAGTTAAAGTCGATGCAAGGTGGTAACATGAAGAATACGTTCAAAATATTCTTTTCCGACATCGGAAGTCTCGTTAAGCACTTCTTTGCGGTCGCCGTTGTGATAGCGATAATGATCATACCGGCGCTGTATGCATGGGTCAACATCTATGCAAACTCCGATCCCTACGGGAACACGGGCAACATAAGCGTTGCCGTTGCGTCCGACGATCAGGGCTATGAGGGCGAAAACAAGGGCAAAAGCATACTCGAGAGCCTTAAGGACAACAAGTCGATAAACTGGGTGTTTACAGACAGCACCGAGAAGGCAAAAAAAGGCGTCGACAGCGGCAAATACTACGCCGCCATACTTATCGGCGAGAATTTCAGCCGCAATATGTACGACCTTAAGTCGGCTCTTACAGACGATGAGAGCACCATTACATACTATGTAAACGCGAAAACCAACGCCATCGCCACCAAGATAACCGACACTGCGGCGGAGACTGTGAAGACCAACATTCAGGTAGAGTATCTTAAGGTGCTGTTCCAGACCGTTTTTACGACGGGGCAGGAGCTCGGCGGCGACATCGACGAGGAGCAGGCTGTAAACGCCGTAATCTCGCAGCTTACAGACCTCAGCAAGAGCCTCAGGCAGTACAGCGCGTCGATAGGGAAGTTCGTTGATAACAGCTCGTCTATATCCTATGTCCTCTCGGGCATCGGAAGCGCCTCAGCAAACGCTTCGGCCGCGCTCTCGGGCAGTCAGGCGACGCTCAATTCCGCGCAGGCGTCCATATCGAACGCGCAGACCGCGATAGATCAGTTAGCCGACGGCATAGACGGCAAGCTCGCAGAGCTTGAAAGCGACCTTGACGGGCTCACTGACGCTTTAAACAAGCTTGCCTCAAGCGAGGTCATAAACGGCAGCATCGAGCTGCACAATCAGATGGTCGACGCTGCCAAGTCGGCTGCTGCGAAGCTTCAGACGCATCTTGAGGCTCTGCGCGCACTGCTTCCGGAAAACAGCGCAATGAGCGGCACTTCATATGTCGCGAATACGCTTGACGCGCTCATAGAGCGAACAAAGCAGATGCAGAACCAGCTTGAGCTTCTGCGCGACGATTCAAGCTTTGCCGAGGATGCGGCGAATATAACCGGCGCCTGCGCGGACACCGTTTCGCTCATGCGCTCGATGATAACAAACGAGCTCAAGACCGGCATCGACATGATGCTCACAAATCTTTCGAGCACCCTGAACATGATGGGGCCGCTCATTAACAGTCTGGGCATAACGCTCGACGATATCGCGCCCGTCGTGTCCTCCGCAGGAGAAACGCTCAAGTACGTCTCCTCATCCATGACGAGGCTGCAATCGCTCATGGAGCGCGTCGCAAGCTCCTGCGACGAGCTGCTTTCAAAGATAAACGAGGGCACGGCAGATGAGCGGCTGCAAACCATCATAACCGTTTTGAACGGAAACGCCGAAAAGTATGCGGAGTTCCTGTCCGAGCCCGTCAAGGTCACGCAGGAGGATATCTATCCCACGGCAAGCTACGGCGACGCGATGACGCCGTTTTATTCCACTCTTGCGATTTGGGTCGGCGGAGTTATCCTCATCGCCATCCTCAAGGTCGAGGCCGAGCCCAAAGGCCTGCGCAATGTGACCGAGGGTCAGAAGTACTGGGGCAGATTCCTGCTGTTTTTCTTCCTCGGTCAGGCTCAGGCTGCGATAACCGTTCTGGGCGATATATATCTGCTGGGCTGCCAGGTCGAAAACCCGTGGCTGTTCTGGGCAGCGGCCGCTGTCGCGAGCTTCGTGTTCAATATTCTGATCTATTCGCTGGCGCTGGCCTTCGGCGATATCGGCAAGGCCGTCGTTGTTGTTATCCTCGTCGTGCAGATAGCAGGCTCCTCGGGCTCGTACCCGATCGAGATACTGCCGGATATATTCAGCAAGATATATCTGTTCTTCCCTTTCCCGTATGCGATAAACGCGATGCGAGAGGCGATCTTCGGCATGTATCACTGGGATTATTTCATCTATCTGGGCGAGCTTTTGATTTTCGGTATTGCCGGCATAGTCATCGGCCTTGTCGTGCGCAAGCCATTTATAAAAATGAACCGTTTCGTCGAGGGCGAGATGGAGAAATCGGGGGTGCTGTGATATGGCGAAGAAACTCAACGTCCGGGTCCGTGAAAGCAGCACCGACGTGCTCTACGGAAAGCTCCTGATGTATGCAGAACAGGTGCATCAGAACAATAAGCGACGCATAAAAAACGGACTTATAAGCCTTATAGTCATACCCTTTGTGCTTGTCGGCATCCTGCTTTTGACCGACAGCTCAAGGATCGTATTCCTTATCATATGGATAGCCTGCATGTTCGTTGTTGCGGCTTTTCTGCTGTTTGTCGCGTATTCCGACTGGATGCTGCAATCAACGATAAACGAGCTGTCGCGCGATGAGCTCGGCGAAATGGACAGCCTTATAAGCGTTAAAGTTCCGCGCCGCGGCCTCAAGCTCCTGCAGAAGCTCGAAGAGGGGGTGACGAAGTGAAAAATATCCTCTATATTTTCAGAAACGATATGCGCAGGATATCTGCCAGCGTCGTCGCCATCGTCATAATCCTCGGCCTTGCCGCCGTGCCCTGCCTGTACGCATGGTTCAACATTTTCTCAAACTGGGATCCCTACGGCCAGGACGCGACCTCGCGCATAAAGATCGCCGTTGCCTCGGAGGATGCCGGAGCAAGCGTTCTGGGTCTTAAATTGAACATCGGCGATAATGTCATAAGCGCCCTTGAGGCAAACGACACGATCGGCTGGCAGTTTGTCGATACAAAAAAAGAAGCTCTTGATCTCGTTTACAGCGGCGACTGCTATGCGGCGCTGATCATTCCCGAGAATTTCACCGGCAACGTCACCAGCTTCTTAAGCGGCGATATCACCAATCCGGAGATAATCTTCTATCAGAACGACAAGAAAAACGCTATCGCGCCGAAGATCACCGGCAAGGCAAAGACCGCCGTTCAGGAGCAGGTAAACGCCACCTTCGTGCAGACGATATCCGACGATATCGCCTCGCTTATATCCGTTGCAAACGCAAACGGCGTCACCGCCGAGAGCCTTCTGAAGAGTCTGAGCGAGGATATAAGCGATCTGAGCCTCAAGCTTTCCGACTGCTGCACGGCACTGAGCGCCGCAAACGGCCTGACAAACGCCGCGCGAAACCTCATAAGCGTTTCCGTGAAGCTGTGCAGCAACACCGCAGCCACACTTGAGCAGTCCAAGGAGCTTTTGGACAAGGTCGGCGACGATACGGCCACGATAAACGACCGCATCGACACCACGGTGCAGAGCGTTACCACCGCTCTCGCCCAGGCCGATGCCAACCTCGCCGCCATCCAGACGAGTCTCGAAAACGCATTTTCCGACATAAACCGCTATAACGACTATGTCTCCACCGGCCTTGCCGCCGACATTGCAATGCTCGATTCTCTGAGCACCAACTGCTCGGATATGGCGCAGTCGTTTACGTCCATAGGCTTTGACGCGGCAGCATCGCAGATGAACGCGCTTGCCTCGAAGCTTAAAAGCCTCAGCGCGGCTCTCGGCGGCCTCAAGGAGGCAAATGACGAAAGCTGGGAGGGCATCCGCGAGCAGCAGGCCTCGATCACGGAATCAATAACCTCCGCACGCGAGACGATAAGCAGCCTCTCCGCCACGGTCAGCAGCGATCTTGCGCCGAAGCTGCACGCAGCTCTCAATCAGGCGCAGGGCGCCTCGGCCAACGTAAGCTCCGCGCTCGGCAGCCTTCAGAGCTCGACGAGCGCACTGAGCGGGACATTGAACTCCTACCTCGGCTCGGTAGGCACCATGCAGACCGGCTTTGCCGACACGCAGAAGGCCATCGAGGGCGCACAGGCCGAGCTCAAGGTCATCTCCGAATTCATATCGGCGCTTGCAGGCAGCAAGCTGCTTGCCGAGGTGAGCGATACGCTTGAAAACGACGGCGATCTCGTCGGCGGATATCTCGCCTCACCCATAAAGATGGATACCGTCATAAAATACGAGATCGCGACCTACGGCTCGGCAATGGCTCCGTTTTACACGGTGCTCGCCCAGTGGGTAGGCGCACTGCTCAACGCGGTGTTTCTGAAGGTGAGGCTCCGCGCCGGGGACGAACCGCTCGGACTGCGTCTGCACGAGAGATTTTTCGGCCGCTATTGCCTGTTTTTCCTTGTAGCTGTCGGTCAGGCGCTTATCGTCTCGCTCGGCGATCTGTTCTATGTGCAGATCCAGTGCCTGCATCCGGGGCTGTTCGTGCTTTCGTCCGTCGTCACGGGCATCTGCTTCTCGCTTATAAACTACGCACTTGTTTTCGCGCTCGATAATATAGGCATGGCGGCCTCCGTTATCGTCATGGTCATGCAGGTCGCGGGCTCCGGCGGCACATATCCCGTCGAGGTGCTCCCGGAGATATTCCGTAAGCTCTACGACTACATGCCCTTCAAATACGCAATGAACGCATTGCGAGAGACCATCGCGGGAATGTACGGCAGCAATTACGCGCACGATATCATCGTCCTGCTGTGCATAGCGCTCGGCTCGATAATTTTCGGACTTGCGCTGTACTATCCCTGTCTTGGCCTGAATCGCTTAATAGAATCAAGTAAAAGAAAGAGTGAGATCATGCAATGATAATTGATTTTAAAGCGCATATCATGCCGGGCATGGACAAGACCTGCAAAAACAGGATCGACACCATTCGCCGCCTCATGGCTGCGAAGGCCGCCGGCGTCGACCTCGTTGTCGCAGCGCCGGTTTACGATCCGGACGAGTGCAGCGTCGAGGAATTTCTCGATCGCCGCCGCCAGTCCGAGGATATCCTCGGCAGTCTTGTGAATGATGAGCTGCCCGAGGTAATCACGGCCGCGATGACCAAATTCAGCGAAAGACTCCTTACCGAGGAGAACCTTCCGAAGCTCTGCTTCGGCGACAACTGCTTTCTGCTGAACATGAGGGACGTCGAGTGGAACGACACGACCGAGGCCGTGCTCAGACGGCTGTCGGGCGAGCTCGGCATGAACGTGATCCTGGCCGATGCAAGCGAGGGAGTGCTCAAAAACAGTGAAAAGCTCCGGCAGCTGGGTGTTCACATCATGCTCGACCTCGATGAGATCCACCGCAAAAAGCAGATCCGCGCCTATCTCCCGCTCATCGGCAGCGGCCTTATCTGCGCCATCGGCAGCGACTGGGCCTCCGAAGCGCCCTATCGCTTCCTGCGCAAGGCGAGGAGGCGCATGGATGAGGCCTTTGACACCGTCATGGCCGCCTCCGCGCACCTGCTCGGCAAATAAGCCGCACAACGGAAATAGTGAAGAATGCTTACCCCCGACGGAAAATTCCCGCCGGGGGTAAAAAATAATGTTGACTCTACAATAGTTGCAGAGTTTAATATAGCTATCCGTAGAGGTGATGGCATGGAACGAAATCTCACAACAGGCAGCGTTTTTAAAAACATAGTCATTTTCTCGCTGCCGTACTTTTTATCATATTTTCTTCAGACGCTGTACGGTCTGGCGGACCTGTTCATAATCGGCCAGTATGAGGGCGTCGCGTCCACTACGGCTGTTTCTGTCGGCAGCCAGATCATGCACATGATAACGGTCATGATCGTCGGCCTTGCCATGGGCACGACGGTGTCGATAGGCCGCGCGGTCGGCGCAGGCGATAAAAAGCGCGTCTCTGCCTGCATCGGCAACACCGCGACGCTGTTTATGCTCGTTTCCGTAGCCCTGACAGTTGTGCTGGTGCTGCTCGTGCGGCCGATAGTGAGCGTAATGTCTACGCCCGAGGAGGCCGTAGGCGGAACGGTGAGGTATCTCATAATCTGCTTTATAGGCATTCCGCTCATCACGGCCTATAACATCATAAGCAGCATTTTCCGCGGCATGGGCGACAGCAAAAGCCCCATGTATTTCATTGCCGTGGCCTGTGCCGCGAACATTGCGCTGGACTATCTTTTCATGGGCGCGATGCACCTCGGCCCCGCGGGCGCCGCGCTCGGTACGACGATAGCGCAGGCTGTAAGCGTCCTTGTCGCGCTCATCGCCATACGCCGACACAGGAGCATCACGCTAACGAGAAACGACCTGCACCCGCAGCGCGGCGTCATGGGTCAGATACTGTCCATCGGCGTGCCAGTTTCGCTTCAGGACGGGCTTATCCAGATCGCGTTTATCGTCATAACCGTCATCGCAAACCGCCGCGGCTTAACGGATGCCGCCGCCGTCGGCATAGTTGAAAAGATAATAAGCTTTCTGTTCCTTGTGCCCTCGTCGATGCTCTCGACCGTGTCGGCTCTCGGAGCGCAGAATCTCGGCGCGGGAAAGCCAGAGCGCGCAAAGAAAACGCTTTGGTACGCCATTGCCATTGCCGCCGGCTTCGGCGTAGTTATAAGCATCCTCATTCAGTTTATCGCCGAGCCCGTCGTCGGGCTGTTCACACCGGACGAAAACGTAATCGCCTCCGGCGGGCAGTACCTGCGCGGCTATATCCTCGACTGCTTCTTTGCGGGGATACACTTCTGCTTTAGCGGCTATTTCTGCGCCTGCGGCATGTCGATAATCTCATTTATCCACAACATAACGGGCGTTGCGCTCGTGCGCGTTCCGGGCGCGTATTTCATGTCGAAAATGTTTCCGGCTACGCTGCTTCCCATGGGTCTTGCCACGGCGGCCGGCTCGCTTTTGCAGGTAATTATATGCGTCATTGCCTACCGGATAATAGGCCGCAGGGAGAAAGCGGGGCGGCAGCATGGATAAGGAAAAGCTCTTTTCCATCGGCGAGGTCGCACGCATGTTCGATCTCAGCGTCGGCACGCTGCGCCATTATGAAACGATGGGGCTGGTGCAGCCGGAGCATGTCGACCCCGGCACGGGCTACCGCTATTACAGCGTGCGGCAGTTTGAGCCCTTGAACACCGTGCGGTATCTTCGCATGCTGGACATGCCGCTGCCGGCCATCGGCGATTTTCTCAAAAACCGCGACGTCGGCAACATCGAGCAGAAGCTGCTGCGTCAGAAGGCCGAGATCGGCAAAAAGCGGCGCGAGCTTGAGATAATCGAGCGAAAGATCGACAATCGCCTGAGCATGCTCGCGGACGCGAAAAGCGCGCCGCTTGACGTGATAGAGGAAAAGCTCCTGCCGCCGAGCCGCCTCGTGTGGGTCGAAAAGCCGCTTGAATTGGATAACTCGCTGGACATGGAGCTTCCGATACGAAATCTCGACGGCAGCCGCCGCGACACCGCCGTTTTCCTCGGCAAGGTCGGCGTCGGTATATCGAGGGAAAACCTCCTCGCCGGGAAATTTGATAAGTACGACTGCATCTTCCTCATCCTCGACGAGGACGAGGCAGGAGACGGCGCGCGTGTTATGCCCGAAGCGAGCTGCGTCACCGTCCGCTACTGCGGAAGCCACCGCGAGGCTGCCGCACAGTACCGCAAGCTTGCAGCCTATATGAAAAAGCGCGGCCTTCGTCCCGCGGACTTTTCGCGTGAGGTCACGATGATAGATTACGGCATAACCTCGGATCCCGAGCAGTTCGTGACGCAGATAAGCATCCCCGTTGAATAGAAAAAGACCGCGTCTTTCGACGCGGTCTTAAACTTGTAATTTTTAATTACTTAATGCCGTACTTCTTGTTGAACTTATCAACGCGGCCGCTGGTGTCGACCAGCTTCTGCTTGCCGGTGTAGAAGGGGTGGCACTTCGAGCAAATTTCGACGGTGATACCGGGACGGGTCGAGCCTGTCTCGATGGTAGCGCCGCAAGCGCACTTTATAACTGTGGGCTGATAATTGGGATGAATTCCTGCCTTCATTGTTCGTATCTCCTCGTCATAGGCTATCTTGAGCACGCAAAACGCGTGGTTACAAGACGCAACGATAATTGTAGCACAGGCTCTTCTTAATTGCAAGAGTTTTTAGAGGTGTTTTTGCGCTTTTGATCATGTTTGCCGCGGTCGCCCGGTTCGAAAAGCCGGACGATCAACGTTCTGTCCTTACGGTCTCGCCGGAATAGACAAAATACAGCACGCACTCGCGCACGGGTCTGCCCGTCATGCGATGCGCTGCGTAGGCATAGGCCTCCAGCTGCTTTGCATAGCCCTTTGCGCGCTCGAGGGTCTCCTCACCGCGAACGCGATCCGTTTTATAGTCGATGATCGTTATCTCACCGTTTTCCTCGATCATGCAGTCGATGACTCCCTGCAAAAGCACGCTCTCGCCCTCGCCGCCGGGGAAGAATTTTTCCGCAGGGCACAGGAGCGAAAACTTAAACTCGCGCCAGAGCCTGTCGGCGCTCATTATACGCTGCCCGATCGGGGAGGCAAACAGCCGCAGGATGCAGTCGAGGTCTATGCTCTCGGCCTGCCTGACGGTCAGGAATTTCTGCCGCGTCAGCCGGACGAGCTCCTCGTGTAGGTCTGCTTCCGAATCTGTTTTTGCGTAATCGACGTACTGCAAAAACATGTGCGCTGCCGAGCCGCGCTGCGTCGGCGTGAGCGGGCGATCATCGCCCAGACGCGGCGTGCGAAAGCGCGAGCTCGATTTTGGCGCTATGCTCGCGGCCTCTTCGTCGCCCTCCTCAAGGTGCTTGAGCTCCGTTGCCGTGACCTTTGACGGCAAAGCCGCTGCCGCCTCGTGCGGATACGAAAACGCAAGGTTTTGCCGCAGCTTCTCGACAAGAAGCGCGTCGGGCGCGGCGTGCGGCGGCTCTGTCTCGTCCTCCTGAGCGGCGACCGCCTCGGCCGTGCTTACAAACAAGAGCTTAAACTTATCCTCGCCTGAGCAGATCTGAGCGCAGATCATCCAGTCGGCCATGCTCTGCGCGCCCATGAGCACCTCCGGCGACATGGGGCAGGTGCATTGCAGCATCATGCTCTGCAATTTTTTCTCCGGGTCTTTTACCGCCGCCGTCACGAAAAGCCGCTCTCGCGCTCGCGTGAGCGCGACGTACAACAGGCGCATCTCCTCCGACAGCATCTCGCGCTTTAAGCGCTGCTTTATCGCGTTTCGCGCAAGTCCGGGGTACTCGAGCCTGCGGGAAGCGTCGTAGATCTTCGCACCGAGGCCGAGCTCGGGGTGTATGAGCACCGTCTGCTTCAGGTCGGCACCGTTAAAGCGGCGCGCTGTGTCGCACAGAAACACGACAGGGAACTCAAGCCCCTTGGACTTATGTATCGTCATTATCTTCACGGCGTCATCGCACCCCGCAGCTCCCATATCGCCGCCGCGCTCGGCAAGCTGCCGCAGCCAGCGGCAGAAGCGGTGCAGGCCGCGGAAGCCGCCCGAGGCGAAGCGCTCGGATAATTCGAGCATCATGCGCAGGTTTGCCAGCCTCTGCGGCGCATCCTGCATCGCGGCGCACTTTGCCGCAAGGTCAAGCTCGTTATAAATAAACGTGAGCAGCTCGTCGACCGGCGCATCCGTCGCACGCGAGCGCAGCTTTCCGAGCGTTTCGAGAAACCGAGCGCTTCTTTCGTTCGTCTCTGCGGCCTTTTTGAGCGCCGTATAGAAGTCGCCCTCACGGTCGCAAAGGCGTATCCCGGTCAGCTCGTCGGCCGTGAAGCCGAAGGCGCTCGAGCGCAGAACGGCGATGAGCGCAACGTCCTGATGCGGATTGTCGATGATGGCAAGCAGGCTCATGAGCGAGGATATCTCCGTCGCCGCAAAGAAGCTGCCGCCCTGACCGGCGGCAACCGGTATGCCGCGCACGATAAGCTCGCGCCGGTACGTCTCGCCCACCGAATTTGCCGAGCGCATCAAAAGCGCGATATCGCCGTAGCCGAGCGCACGGCCGGACACCGTCATGCCCGAAGCCATCAGCTCCCGTATCTTTTCGGCAACGACGGCGGCCTCCTTTTCGGTCTTGTCGCGCAGATCGTCCTCGTCGCTTTTGACGTCGATAAGGATGAGCTCGGGAGAGAGTCCCGAATCGTCATACACGCCGCCGCAGCGCACAAGCGCATTCTCGTCATAGTCGATCTCGCCGAGCTTTTTCGACATGCAGGCGGAAAAAACGCCGTTTATGCCGTCGATGACCTCCCTGCGCGAGCGGAAGTTTTCCTGAAGCATGATCTTCACGGGTTCATTTTCGGTGTTGTCTGATAAAAACGAGTATTTTTCGTATTTTTCGGTAAATATCAGAGGGTCTGCAAGGCGAAAGCGATATATTGACTGCTTCACGTCGCCGACCATGAACAGATTTTCGCCGTTTTTCGACAAAGCGCGGAAGATATCGTCCTGCACGCGGTTAACGTCCTGATATTCATCGACCATGATCTCGCAAAAGCGCTGAGAGGTTTCACGCGCAAGCTCGGTGGGACTGCCGTCTTCGTTGGTTAAAAGCTGCGCCGTCAGGTGCTCGAGGTCGGCAAAATCCACCTCGGCTCGCCGCCGCTTTTCGGCGGCATACGCCCTGTCAAAGCGCAGCGTAAGCTCTATGAGCGCCCTCATGGCAGGGGCGCAGGAGCGCATATCGCAGAGGAGCTTTTCGCTGTCTGCCGAGAGCAGCTTATCATATTTTGCGCAATTTTTTTTGCACAGCTCGCGCACGGCCTTCGTGTACTCCTTGAGCTCGGGGTCGGGCGGGTTTCTTATAACTCCGAGCTTCGGAAAGCCGATGGGCAGCGCCTGACGCGCCCTGTCCCAGCCCAAGTCACATGCGCGGGCAAAGTCGCGCAGAGAAAGCGCCGTTTCGGCAAAGCCGGGGCCGTACTTCGCGGCGACGACCTCATCCTTTTCCGCGAGCGCGCAGACCTCGTCCATTCTCTGCGCCCAGTAGAGCGCATCGTCGCGCACGGCATCGAGTATCTCAGCGCCCCAAACGGTTTTTCCGGCATCTGTCTCGGTCGGCTCGAGCACTTCAAGCTGCTGCCTGAGCCATAATTCAGGCCGCGCATGGCTCTGCGTTTTGCGGTGAAGCTCAAGAACGGTGTCGGCAAGGCGCTTATCGTCGCGCCCCGCGCCCACGGTGTCCGACAAAAGGCGGAAATTTTCGTCGGGGTCTTCATAGCAGTCGTCCAGAACGCGCTGGATAACGCGCTGCTTTATCGCCTCGGCTCTGTCCTCCTCGATAACTCTGAACTCCGGCGAAAGCTGCGCGGCGTGGCAATTTTCGCGCAGGAAGCTCTGACAGAACGAGTCGATCGTTCCGATCTGCGCCTTTGCGCACAGGGCGCTCTGGCGGCGCAGACGGCGATTGTCGGGATCAACGGCCAGCCGCTCGGATATCTCGTCGAGTATGCGGCTTTTAAGCTCCGCGGCGGCGGCCTTGGTGAAGGTTATGACAAGGAAGCTGTCGATATCCGCATCGCGCTCTATGCGGCGCAGGAGCCTCTCGGTCAAAACCCGCGTCTTGCCGCTTCCGGCCGCCGCCGAGACGAGCACCGCCCGTCCCGACTCCTCTATCGCACTTTTCTGCGCGCTTGTCGGCTCAAACTTCGCCATCTGCCTCGCCTCCCTCCAGTACGCTCCACACCTTCGTCGCGGGAAGATGCGGCGTTATTCTCATGCTCTCGCCGTTTTCGCCGTCGCGGAAGCGGCAGGCGTCAAAATAGTCGCAGTTTATGCACGCTGTCTCCTGCTGGCCGGCGTAGTACGGGTCTGCCGCGATGCTGCCGCCCCTGAGCTCGGAGGCCATCTCGCACAGCGTTTTGTCTATGTGCCGCGACAGAACGCCCAGCCGCTCGGCCGAGACGAGCGCGTCGCCGTCGGCTCCCGATTTTTTGAACGTCACGGGGATATATCGCGGCGTATCCGAATTCTCCATCGCGGCGATGACCTCGGGGTCGTTAAGTATAAGCCCACTGCGGCGAAGAGCCGCGCCGCGCTTTTTGCCGAGCTCCTCATCGCTCAGGTCAAAGTCGCTTTTTGTCACCTCGTCGCGCGCCGGAACGTACAGAACTCCGGCCGGAACGATCTCGTGTCCGTACAGTGCCCGCCCGTTTTCGCCCAGCGAGAACAGGTACAGCAGCATCTGAAGATTCATGCCGTACAGCACGTCCGAAAGCTCGAATTTTTTGCGCCCGGTCTTATAATCGACGATGCGCAGATAGAGCTTGCCCTCGTGCAGCCAGCCGTCAACGCGGTCGGCGATGCCGGTGAGAACGAGCTTGTCCTCGCCGGTACCGAGCTCTAAAGGCGGCAGCTCGGGCGTGTGCGCAAAGTCGAGCTCGAACGACAGCGGCTCGAAATCGCTGCGGCGCAGCTCGTCGGCAAGGTCTGAAACTATCTGGTGCACGCTGCTTATAAGGCGGCGGAAAAGGTATTCAAAGCGCTTGCTCTTATCGCGGAAATCGTTGAGCTCGCGCTTAATGTATTCGGAAACGTATTTGTCGCACAGGGCGCGCACCGTCTCATCGTCAACGCATTTGTAGCCGCCCATGGAGCTTACCTCGCGCGTGACCTGCTCTAAGATTCGGTGCATGAAGGTGCCGAGCTCCGGCGCAGTGAAATCCGCCGGCTCGTGCGGCTTTGCCCTGAGCGCGTACTGCATGAAGTAGGCAAAGCGGCAGGAGGCGAATTTGTCGATCCGCGATGCCGAAAGGCGCAGCCTTTCGCCGTAAAGCGCCCTCACCGATGCCCGCGACAGTCTGCCCCGGCTGAGGCTTGCGGCGCGCTCGAGAGAGCGCAGCCTGTCGGGCTCGGCCTCCCTGAAATATTCCGCCGCGCTCGCCGCGGCCGTGCCGCCGCCGTGCAGCGACTGCGCGGCAAGCTCCAGGGCGGGAGCGTGCGCCGTCAGACGGGCACTGTCAATGTCAAATGGCTTTGCGTTAATATCGAACATCGCTTTTGCCCTGTTCACGACGAAGGCCGGCCGCTGCGAAGCACCCCCCGCGCCGCTGAGCGCATAGCAGAACGTAAGGCTCTCCGACGGCAGGGTCAGGCAGTTATAAACCGTCGAAAACGCTCGCCAGAGCTCGCTGTCGCCCGTGCCGCCGAGGTCGATATCCATTTCAAGAAGTCTTTTTCGCTCGTCGGAGGAGAAAATGCCGGCGTCGGTGTCCGTGCCGGGTATGCGCTCGTCCGTCGCGCCGAGGACGATCAGATGCTTTATGCTGCGCCGCCTCATGCGGTCCATCTCGCCGGCCGTGACGCAGTCGAGCGAAACGGGGATCGTGCCTATATCATAGCGGGAGAGCATAAGCGCAAACAAACCGCCGAAATACTCGGCGTCCGTCTGCGTATCGCCGAGTATGGCCGCGCACTGCTCGAGCGCCGTGACAGTTATGTCCCAAAGCCGTGCGCATTCGCTCGCCTCGGCGGCGCGGCCTTCGGCCTCAAGCTCCTCGGCTCGTGCCTGCAATTTTTCCGCAAGGCCGAGCTCACCAAAAAGCGCGGCGAGCGCCTGCGCCTGCTCCGACGCGGTCGAGGCAGCGTTTGCGCGCTCGGCAAAGCGCATGAGCGGCGCTTTCGCCGTCTCGCGCAGAAGATTTATGTGCTCAAGCGCCTTAATCGAGCGCTCGTCAAATTCCTTTCCGTAGCCGTCGGGGTGCAGCGTCCAGGGCTCCGGTCTTGTCCAGGCCGAGCCGTGCTTTTGCCACGTGAAAACGTAGTTTTCAAGCTCGTCGCACTCGTCGATGCCAAGTCCGCCGAAGCCCGTGCGCAGGTACTCGAACACGTCGTCGGCCTCCCAGCCGCCGAGGATGATCTCGTATGCCGCCGAAATGAGCGCCGGCAGCGGCTTTGATAGCATGTCGGCCTTGCGTGCGGTGTAGATCGGCGCGCCGTAGCGCGAAAACGCGGACTCCAGCAGCAGCCGGTAATCGTCAAAGCCCTTGGCGCACACGGCGATATCTCGCCAGCGGCAGCCGCAGTCACGCACGAGGCGCAGTGCCTCGGACGCGGCAAGCTCGCACTCGGCGTTCATGTCGGGAGCGGTGATTATATTTATGCAGCCGTCGGCGTCTGTTTTCTCAACGGCGCGGTAGCTGAACATGTTCTCCGCAAAATCGGAAAGGGGGCGGCGCTTTGTGCTCTCGCCCGTCCAGCGCGTTTTTACGGTCTCAATGCCGTTATCGGAAGCAAAGCGCAAAAGCACAGCTGCCGTTATCCTGCTCAGGGCAAACACCTCGCTGCCGCCGTCGAGCTCATCACAGCTCAGGCACACGCAAAGCTCCGCACCGGACAGCATTACAGCCTCGAGCACGCGCCGCTCCTGCGCCGTGAAATCGGTGAAGCCGTCGACGAAAACGCGTGTATTCGTGCCGATAGACGAGCGCTCTAACTGCTCGGCAAGCACGCTCATCCGGTCGGCCGGGTCTGCTCTGCCGTTTGCGACAACGCCGTCGTAGGCCTCAAGAATGAGGCCGAGATCGTGGAGCTTATCGCCCAGCGCGCCCTCGCAGCCGTCGGAGGCCGCGAGCAGCCGCTCGCTCGTCACGCAGGCGCTTTTAAGCTCGTCGACGGCGCCCAGCAGCATCGTCTGAAGCTCGGCTCTGTGCCGCGCCGCACCGTAAACGCGCAGGCGCGAATACAGCCCGTCGGCCGCCAGCGCCATGCACAGGAGCCTTCCGCCCTTATCGAGGTATTCCGCGGCCGTGCCGCCGCACTCGGCGCTCACCTCGCGCGCAAGATTGGTGAACGACAGCACCTCCGCGTACAGCGACAGTCCGTCGCCGCACACGCTGCACAGCTCGCGCTCGGCCTCGTGGCTGTACTGCTCCGGAACGAGCAGTATGCAGCGCACGCCGCTGCCTTCGCTGCGGCGTATCTCGTCCATGACCGCCGCACTTTTGCCGGTGCCCGCCGCACCGTAGAGTATCCTGAGCATTCTCTCACCGCCCCGATCGTGATATCGTGATAATAATACTTTATTATACCAATCCGCGCCTGACGGGTCAACCGTTGAAAGCGGATGGCCGATAGCTGTATGTATCCGTAGGCGCGTCCGTGCGCCTCTGAAAGAACGAAAAAAGCTCGCCGTAATGGCGAGCTTGTTTCGGGTAATATCAGGTTATTACACAGCGCGGGTGACCTTGCCGCTGCGCAGGCAGCGAGTGCATGCGTAAACGTGCTTGGGACTTCCGTCCACGATCGCCTTGACGCGCTTCACATTGGGCTTCCAAGTACGGTTGGAACGCCTGTGGGAGTGAGACACCTGAATGCCAAAGGCAACGCCCTTGTCGCAAAACTGACATTTTGCCATAAGTTGAAGCACCTCCTTGCTTGTGTTTAGCCGTGTGCATTTGCAGACAGCTTATTAATAATAACAGAAGGAACCTGTAATTGCAAGAAAAATTTTCGGATTATTAAAAATCGTTGCAAATTAATGCATTAGAGGTTAATATTAAATAGTAATATTATATACCTTCGGTTGACAAAACCGCGTGCGCCGAAAAGAGACGGTGTCAGGCGTGTGTGCCCTTGTTAATCGAAGGCAGTGATGGAGGATTACAATGTCGAGTAAATATTCTGTCCTGCTGCGCACCATAGTCGAGGAGCACGGCCTTGAGCCGCTGCACACCTCGGCCGACTACGCCGAGCGCCTTTTAACGGTCGCAGACGTGAACCGCCCGGCGCTTCAGCTTGCCGGATTTTACAACTACTTTGATCCGAAAAGAATCCAGATACTGGGCAGGGTCGAGAGCACATATCTCGAGCTCAAGACCGAGGCCGAGCGGCGCAGCTGCTTTGAGGAGCTCATGCGCTACGATATATCGGCGCTGGTTATATGTCATGGCGCGTCCGTGTTCCCGGAGTGCCTTGAGATGGCCGAGAAATACGACCGCAACGTATTCGTCACACCAGAGGATACCTCCGATTTCATGGCCGACCTCATAAGCTCGCTGCACACACATCTTGCTCCGCGCACGACGATGCACGGCGTGCTCGTCGAGGTTCACGGCGAGGGCGTGCTGATCACGGGCGACTCCGGCATCGGCAAGAGCGAAACAGCGCTTGAGCTCATAAAGCGCGGACACAAGCTCATCGCCGACGACGCTGTGGATATCCGCCGCATTGGCCGCCGCAGGCTCGTCGGAACAGCGCCCGAGCTCATACGCTATTACATGGAGCTGCGCGGCATCGGCGTTGTCGATGTGCGCCATCTGTACGGCGTGGGCGCGGTAAAGCCCGAGGGCGACATCGACCTTGTGGTGAACCTTGAGGCATGGGACGATCAGAAGGCCTACGACCGCCTGGGACTGACAAACGAGACGCAGGATATTCTCGGCGTGACGGTGCCGAGCGTGACGATCCCCGTGCGTCCGGGCAGGAATCTTGCCGTCATACTTGAGCTTGCCTCGATGAATAACCGTCAGAAGAAAATGGGCTATAATGCCGCCGAGACGCTTGCGTCAAATGTAGATCATGCCGTTGACAGCGGCTTAGTATAAGGAGAAGCCATGGAAGGTCTTGAAAAAGCTTTAGAACAGATAAAAAAGAACATGCCCAAGCTCGATCTGAGAGAGAACGAGTCCATGCGCGAGCACTGCTCGTTCAAGGTCGGCGGCACGGTGCGCGCTTTTGCCGCGCCGAGGGATCTTTTTGAGATGTCCAAGGTCATGTTCTATCTTCATATGAACGGCGTTTCGCCGCTGACCCTCGGCAAGTGCACAAATATCATTATCCCCGAGGAGGGACTTGATATCTTTGTCGTCAGCACCGGGAATCTCCGCAAGCTGCGTCTCGGCGAAACGGAAAACACAATATACGCCGAAGCCGGCGTATCGCTTGCAAAGCTTGCGCAGTTTGCGCGCGATAACGGGCTTGCGGGCCTGGAGTTTGCAAGCGGCATCCCCGGCTCGGTGGGCGGCGGCGTTTTGATGAACGCGGGCGCTTACGGCGGCGAGATGAAGGATGTTATCGAGTCCGTCGTCGTGTATTATATCCCGACGCAGACGCTGACCGAGGTGAAGGCAGAAGATTGCGGCTTTGAGTACCGCCGCAGCGGATTTGAAAGGGTCAACTGCGCTATAATGGGCGCGGTGTTCAAGCTAACGCCGGACGAACCCGAAGCTATCGGCGCGAGAATGAAGGAAATGAACGAAAAGCGCACCGCGAGCCAGCCGCTCGACATGCCCTCGGCCGGAAGCGCGTTCAAGCGCCCCGTGGGCGGCTATGCCGCGGCGCTTATCGATCAGTGCGGCCTCAAGGGCTGCACTGTGGGCGGCGCGCAGATAAGCACAAAGCACGCGGGCTTTGCGGTCAACACCGGAAACGCGACCTATGACGACGTTGTCGAGCTTTTAGATCACGTCCGCCGCGAGGTCTACGACAAGACGCATATAACCCTTGAGCCGGAGATCCGCATCTATCCCAAGGGCATGCTGCTGGTAGACAACTGGCGCGAGAAAAAGCAGTCGATAATCGACGATATGCTCGAGCAGGCAAAGCAGAAGGCGGCTGAAGCCTCGGCAGAGCAGACCCCCGTCGATCCGAGCTGACGGAGATAACGTATGGAGTTTCTTATCATAACCGGTCTGTCCGGCGGCGGAAAGAGCCAGGCGGCGGACATCATAGAGGATCTTGATTACTACTGCGTGGATAACATGCCCGTTGCGCTCATCCCGAAATTTGCCGAGCTGTGCGCCGCGACGAAGGGGCGCTACGAGAAGGTCGCGCTCGTGACCGATATCCGCGAGAAAAACGGAATTAAGGACATTTTCAGCGCTCTCGAGACCCTGCGCGAGATGGACTTCGGCTATAAGATCCTGTTCATGGAGGCAAAGCCCGCAGTCATAATTAAACGCTATAAGGAGTCGCGCCGTCCGCACCCGCTGGCGGCAAAGTCCGGCGGCTCGATAGAGGACGCGATACTCAAGGAAACTGAGCAGCTGCGCCCGATACGCGATATCGCCGATTATATAATCGACACCTCGCACCTGACCCTCGGTCAGGTGCACAACGAGCTGTACACCTATTTTTCCGACTCCGCCACGGGGCGCGCCATAATGGTCAGCGTCGTGTCCTTCGGCTTCAAATACGGCATGCCGCTCGACGCAGACCTTGTGTTCGACGTGAGATTTCTGCCAAATCCCTTTTACGTTGAGGAGCTGAAGCTTTTAAGCGGCCTTGACGCACCGGTCAGAGACTATGTTTTCAGCTTCGAGCAGTCGAACATTTTCATGGACAAGCTCACGGATATGATAGAGTACCTGCTGCCGCTGTACATCGAAGAGGGCAAATACAGCCTGACCATAGCCATCGGCTGCACCGGAGGGCGGCACCGCAGCGTTGCCGTCGCCTCGGCGCTTGCCGGACACTTAAAGTGCTTCGGCGTGCCGGTCGTGAGCATAAACCGCGACATGAATAAGTAAATGGAAAAAACCTTCGCACAAAAAGTTAAAACAGAGCTGTGTCAGCCTCGGGTCGAGCGCAAATGCTGCGCCGTCGCCGAGGCCTACGGCGTTTTGCTGTACGCACACAGCTTTTCGGCAAAGGAAATACGAATAACGACGGCAAGCGACGAATTTGCCGCGAGGCTTCCGCATCTTATGCGCCGCGCCTTCGGCATTGATTTTGACGAGCCGGAAAAGACGCGCGGCGTGAAGCACTCCTTTCGCGTGGAAGACCCCGCAAAGCTGAGGGCTGTGTTCGACGTTGTCGGAAACGACATGAAAAGCCCCTCGCTGCACATAAACTTCGGCGTCATCGAGGAGCCCTGCTGCAAGGCATCGTTTATCCGCGGTGCGTTTCTCGCCGGCGGCTCGGTCACGGACCCGGCAAAGAGATACCACCTTGAGCTTGCAACGACGCATCACAGCGTAAGCCGAGAGACGTACTCGGTGCTGCTCGAAATGGGCTTTTCACCCAAGGAGGCGCAGCGCAAGGGCGACTATCTTCTCTATTTTAAAAAAAGCGAGCACATCGAGGATCTGCTCACGACCATAGGCGCGCCGGTCGCGGCGATGGACATTATGTCCGCCAAGGTCGAAAAGGACATGAAAAACAGCATAAACCGCAAGGTAAACTGCGATTCGGCCAATGCCGACAAGGTCGTCGAGGCCGCGGCAAAGCAGCTTGAGGCCATAAAGCGCATAGATAAGCTCTACGGGCTCGATTCGCTGCCCGATAAGCTCCAGCAGGCGGCGCTTCTGCGCTACGCAAACCCCGAGGCGAGCCTGGCCGATCTTGCGACGCTTTCGTATCCGCCGGTATCGAAAAGCTGCCTGAGCCACAGGCTCAAAAAGCTTTTGACATACTCGCCGGAGGAGGAATGACACAATGAGCTTTGTTCACCTGCATGTTCATACCGAATATTCGCTGCTCGACGGCGACTGCCGCATCGAGCCCCTCATAGAGCGCGCAAAGCAGCTCGGGCAGACCGCGCTTGCCATCACCGACCACGGCGTCATGTACGGCGCCGTCGCCTTTTACAAGGCCTGCTGCGCGGCGGGGATAAAGCCCATCATCGGCTGCGAGGTCTATGTCGCGCCGCGGACGCGCTTTGACCGTGAGCACGGCATCGACTCGGAATACACGCATCTTATCCTTTTATGCAGAAACGAGGAGGGCTACAAAAATCTCTGCTATCTCGTGTCCATGGCCTTCACCGAGGGCTTTTACGGAAAGCCGCGCATAGACTGGGCGCTGCTGCACGAGCACGCGAGGGGGCTTATATGCCTTTCCGGCTGCGTCGCGGGCGCAATCCCTCGCATGATAAATGCCGGAAACTACGAGGGCGCGAAGAAAAAAGCCCTTGAACTATCCGAGCTTTTCGGCGAGGACAGCTTTTATCTTGAAATTCAGGATCACGGCCTTGACGCCGAAAAGCGTGCGGCCGAGGGGCTTTTGAAAATTCACCGCGAGACTGGCATACCGCTTGCTGTGACAAACGACGCGCATTACATCGAAAAGTCCGACGCCTACTATCAGGACGTTTTGATGTGCGTGCAGATGCAGAAGACCATCTCCGATCCCTCGCGCATGAAGTTTGAAACAAACGAGTTCTACCTCAAGGACGAGGCGGAGATGCGCGCTTTGTTCCCCGAATATCCCGAAGCTGCCGACAACACGGCGAAGATCGCAGAAATGTGCAGCTACGATTTTGAGTTCGGAAAATACAAGCTGCCGCGCTTTAAGCTCCCCGAGGGCGAGAGCGACAGCTTTGAATATCTGCAAAAGCTCTGCAATGAGGGTCTGCGCCGCCGCTATCCCAATGACGACGGCACTGTCAGAAAGCAGCTCGACTATGAGCTTCAGATGATAAAAAAGATGGGCTTTGTCGACTATTTTCTCATCGTTTCGGACTTCATCGCCTACGCCAAGGGGCAGAAGATCCCCGTCGGCCCGGGGCGCGGCTCGGCAGCGGGAAGCGTCGTTTCGTATACGCTGAATATAACCGACGTCGACCCTATAAAGTACAGCCTTTATTTCGAGCGATTTCTCAATCCCGAGCGCGTGAGCATGCCGGATATCGACATCGACTTCTGCGTGAACCGCCGCGGCGAGGTAATCGACTACGTAAACCGCAAATACGGCCGCGACCACGTTGCGCAGATAGTCACCTTCGGCACTATGGCCGCGCGCGCTGCCGTGCGCGACGTTGCGCGCGTTCTCGATATAGGCTACGGCGAGGCCGATGCCGTGGCAAAGGCCATACCCATGGGGCCGAACATGACGATAAAGGAGGCCCTGCGCGTCTCAAAGCCCCTGCGCGATATGTACGAGAGCGACGAGATGCTCCGCAGGCTCATCGACGTTGCGCAGGCGCTCGAGGGCATGCCGCGCCACGCGAGCATGCACGCGGCGGGCGTCGTTATAACCGATAAGCCCGTTTACGAATATGTGCCTTTGTCGAAAAACGACGAATCGGTCGTCACGCAGTATCAGATGACGACGCTTGAGGAGCTGGGGCTTCTCAAAATGGACTTTCTCGGCCTGCGAAACCTCACGGTTCTGGAGGACGCGGCAAAGCTCGTTCGGCTAACCGAGCCCGACTTTGCGGTCGAGACCATCCCCGATGGGGATGCGGAGGTTTTCAAAATGCTCTCCGAGGGGCATACGAGCGGCGTGTTCCAGCTCGAAAGCACGGGCATGACCGGCGTGTGCACCGGCCTCAAGCCCAAGAGCATCGAGGATATCACCGCAGTCATAGCCCTGTATCGCCCCGGTCCGATGGACAGCATCCCGCGCTTTATCGAGTGCTCGGCACACCCGGACAAGATAAGCTACAAGCACCCCATGCTCCGTCCGATACTCGAGGTCACCTACGGCTGCATCGTCTATCAGGAGCAGGTAATTGAAATTTTCCGCCGGCTCGCTGGCTTCTCGCTCGGCCAGGCGGATATGATCCGCCGCGCGATGAGCAAGAAAAAGCACAAGGTCATCGACGCCGAGCGCGTGGCCTTCGTCCACGGCGACGCATCCCGCGGCATTGACGGCGCCGTCAAGCGCGGCATACCAGAGGCGACGGCAAACAGCATCTACGACGAGATACTCGACTTTGCCTCCTACGCCTTCAACAAGGCGCACGCGGTGAGCTACGCCATCGTCTCCTACCGCACGGCGTACATGAAGAGGCACTATCCGCGCCAGTACATGGCGGCGCTTCTGTCCTCGGTGCTCGATAACAGCCCGAAGGTCGCCGAATACATCGCCGAGTGCCGCGAGATGGGCATAAAGCTCCTGCCGCCGGACGTGAACGAATCCTGCGCCGACTTCTCCGTCAGCGGAAACGATATCCGTTTCGGACTTGTCGCAATAAAAAGCATAGGCCGCGGCTTCATAAGCGAGCTCATCGCCCGGCGCGAGGAGGACGGCCCTTTCCGCAGCCTTGAGGATTTCTGCCGCCGCATGGCGGGCAAGGAATTAAACCGCCGCGCCGTTGAAAACCTCATCCGCGCCGGAGCCTTCGACAGCATGGGCTTTAAGCGCAAGGCGCTGCTGCGCGTCGCGGGAGTTATGATAGACGGCATCCAGCAGGAGAGCCGCAACAACGTCGAGGGGCAATTAAACCTCTTCGGCGAGCCGGATTTCGAGGAGGCCGGGGCTATCAGCATAAAGATACCCGATGTCGAGGAGTACACGAGATCGGAGCTCCTTGCCATGGAAAAGGAGACCGCCGGGCTGTACCTGAGCGGCCACCCCATGGACGAGTACCGCGCCGCCGTGCGCCGCGCCGGCATCGTGCCCATAGGTTCGATTTTGGCCGACGCCGCCTCCGAGAGCGAAAAAAAGACCTACCCCGACGGGGCGGTCGTTACTCTTGCCGGAGTCGTCCAGTCCAGCCGCACGCGCACTACGAAGTCGAACACCCTCATGAGCTACATTAACCTTGAGGACGACAGCGGGGCGATGGAGCTTATCGCCTTCCAGCGCGCGCTGGACACCGGCAGCGTATATATTAAAGACAATGCGCTCATCATCGTGCGCGGGCGCATCTCCATGCGCGACGAGAAGGAGCCGCAGCTTATGGTCGACAGCATCCGCCCGATAACGGATCTCGGCCGGATAAAGCCCGAACGAGAGCAGGTAAATGCCGACTCAAAGCTTTGGGTGAAGCTTCAGGGCGCGGACGATCCGCTTTTAAAGCGCATCGAGCTCATTCTCACCATGTTCCCCGGCCGGCAGCAGCTCATCATTTATCTTCAGCGCGAAAAACGCCGCATCGGTGCGCGATGCCTCATACACCCCTCGCTTGTCGCCGAGCTAAAGGAGCTGTGCGGCGACTCCAACGTTTTTTTAGAGGCGAATTGACGCACCTAAAAAGAGAGCTTGCTGAGGACGCTTGTGAAGTAGTCGGGCAGGCCGGTTGAGATAACGACCTTCTCGCCGCTGCGCGGGTGGATAAATTTAAGCTCTCGTGCGTGCAGGCACTGGCCGGAAAGCCCCTTGTCGGGCGAGGGCGCGCCGTAGACGGCATCTCCGAGCAGCGGGTGGCCGATGTGCGCCATGTGGACGCG
>CALBGG010000014.1 GCA_937893605.1 uncultured Clostridia bacterium | reverse complement strand
GCATCCATCGGCATCATCGGCGGCGCGGACGGCCCGACAGCCATCTATCTTACTACGAAGCTCGCGCCGCAGCTTTTAGGGCCTATCGCAATAGCGGCGTACTCCTACATGGCGCTCATACCGCTCATCCAGCCGCCTCTCATGAAGCTTTGCACAACAAAGGAGATGCGCGAGGTCAAGATGGAGCAGACACGTGAGGTCTCCAAGACCGAAAAGATCATCTTCCCGATCGTCGTTGCAACCTTCGTTATACTGCTTCTGCCCTCGACCGCTCCACTGGTCGGCTGCCTCATGCTCGGAAACCTCTTCCGTGAGTGCGGCGTGACAGACCGTCTGTCGGATACCGCGCAGAACGCTCTTATGAACATAGTAACCATCTTCCTTGCCACCTCCGTCGGCGCAACGATGGTAGCGCAGAACTTCCTGACCGGCAGCACGATAAAGATCATTATCCTCGGTCTGTGCGCATTCGCCATCTCCACCATCGGCGGTCTGCTCGGCGGCGTCGTCATGTACTATGCCTCCGGCAAGAAGATCAATCCCCTCATCGGCTCGGCCGGCGTTTCCGCCGTTCCCATGGCAGCGCGCGTTTCCCAGGACGTCGGCAGAAAGTACAACAAGACAAACTTCCTGCTCATGCACGCAATGGGACCCAACGTCGCGGGCGTCATCGGCTCGGCTATCGCGGCAGGCTTCCTGCTTTCCGTGTTCGGCGGCTGATAAAAGCATTTTCAAGGCATGTGTCTTTCGGCACATGCCTTTTTTACATACTCTTTACCGATAACGTGATAATTTTATCAATTAGCAATTGATATCGAATATTATCCATTGTATAATCAATTGCATGCTTTAAAGGAAATATTTCAGCGGAAGCGAACGCGAAAAGCCGATAAGGCGGCAATCGAGACCGGCCGCAACCGTCGGTTTACACATTTCAAGCCCGGCTTTATAGCCTGCAACCAAAGAAAATGATACTGTTGGGACACAATTTCCCGAACAGGAGGACATGAAAATGATATTGGCAGATAAGATAATAAACCTGCGCAAAAAGGCAGGCTGGTCGCAGGATGAGCTTGCAGCCCAGCTTAACGTTACGCGCCAGTCCGTATCGAAATGGGAGGGCGCGCAGTCGGTTCCCGATATGGAGCGCATCGTGCAGATGAGCCGTCTTTTCGGCGTAACGACCGACTATCTTTTAAAGGATGAGCTCGAGAGCGAGGAGTTTAACACATCCGAGTCCGAGAGCACGCTGCGCCGTGTAACGATGGAGGAGGCCTCGGGCTATCTTGCAATCCGCAAGGCCGACGCGCCGAAAATCGCGCTTGCTGTTCTTCTGTGCGTTATCTCGCCCGTTGTGCTCATACTGATGGCGTGCATGTGCGAGTCCGGCTATTTCGGCATAAGCGAAGACGCCGGAGCCGGCATCGGTCTGTGCGTGATGCTCTGCATCGTCGCCGCCGCCGTCGTTCTCTTTATCCGCACCGCCCATCGCGCCGAGAATTTTGAGTTTCTCGAAAAGGAAGCGTTTGAAACAGAGTACGGCGTTGCGAGCATGGTAAAAGAGCGCAAAAAGGAGTTTTCCGAGCAGTATTCGCGCCTTAACGCTCTCGGCACGGTGCTGTGCATTCTCTCGGTTCTGCCCATATTTGCAGCGCTTGCATTCTCGCTGCCGGACGTATGGGCCGGGGTGAGCGTGTGCCTGCTTCTCGTTCTGGTAGCGTTCGGATGCTACGCCTTCGTTTACGGCGGAGTATACAATTCGGCGATGAACAAGCTCCTTGAGGAAGGCGACTACACGCGCGAAAACAAAAAGAAAAACGCCGTTTTCGGCGCCGTTAGCACCGCCTACTGGCTCATAGTCACGGCAATATTCCTCTACTGCACCTTCGGCCCGAACGGCAACGGTCAGCCGGGCACGCTGTGGTATATCTGGGTCGTGGCCGGAGTTCTGTACGGCGCGATAGCGGCCTTCCGCGAGGTTATCCTTCATTCAAACGGCAAAAAATAAGGAGAGCTTATGGATCAGCATATAATCGAGATATCTCATCTTAATAAAGCCTTCGGCAGTGTTAAGGCCGTCAGCGACCTTTCCTTTCACGTCAGCCCCGGCGAGCTGTTCGCCTTTCTCGGTGTAAACGGCGCGGGAAAAAGCACGACCATCTCCATCATGTGCGGCCAGCTTAAGGCCGACAGCGGCAGTGTGAAGATCTCCGGTCTCGACGCGGATAGAGACATTCCCGAAATAACGCGCAGACTCGGTGTCGTGTTCCAGGGAAGTGTCCTGGATAAACCTCTGTCGGTGCGCGATAATCTTGAAAGCCGCGCAGCACTGTACGGAATAACGGGCAAGGCGTTTGAGGCTCGGCTCAAGGAGCTGTGCGAGCTTCTTGATTTTTCGGATCTGCTCGGCCGCAGCGTCGGAAAGCTCTCCGGCGGTCAGCGCCGCAGGATAGATATTGCCCGCGCCCTGCTGCACAGACCCGAGATACTCATCCTTGACGAGCCGACGACCGGCCTTGATCCGCAGACGCGAAAGCTTCTGTGGAACGTCGTGCGCTCGCTGCGCGAGACGGAAAACATGACCGTTTTTCTCACGACGCACTACATGGAGGAGGCCGCCGATGCGGACTACGTCATCATTCTCGACAGCGGCCGCATCGCCGCCGAGGGCACGCCTCTGGCTCTCAAAAACGCCTACACCGGCGACTATATGACCCTTTACGGCGTGCAGCCCGACGCGCTCGACGCGCTCGGTTTAAAATATGAAGCTCTGCGCGACGCGTACCGCGTGTCCGTTCCGAACACCGCCGCCGCAACCAAGCTCATCATCGAGCACCCCGAGCTTTTTAACGATTTTGAGATCACAAAGGGCAAAATGGACGATGTTTTCCTTGCCGTAACGGGCAAGGCTCTTGCGGGAGGTGAGGAAAAATGAAAACTCTTTTTATCCTGACGAAGCGCAACGCAAAGCTTTTTTTCAAGGACAAGGGCATGTTCTTTTCCTCGCTGATAACCCCCGTGATCCTGCTCATTCTGTACGTCAGCTTTCTTTCTAATATCTATCGCGAAAGCTTCGTTTCCGCGCTGCCTGCGGGCTTTACGCTCTCGGAAAGCATCATTGACGGCGTTGTCGCGGGGCAGCTTGCCTCGTCGATCCTGGCCGTCTGCTGCGTGACGATCGCCTTCTGCTCGAATCTTCTCATGATACAGGATAAGGTCACGGGCTCCGTGCGTGACCTCACGGTAACGCCGGTAAAGCGCAGCGTGCTGGCCATGGGCTATTTTGCAGCGTCCGCCGCCGCCACGCTCATCGTGTGCCTTGTCACCTGCGGTCTGTGCTTTTTGTACACCTACAGTCAGGGCTGGTATTTAAGCGGCACGGACATTGCGCTTATTCTGCTTGACGTTTTTCTGCTGACGTTGTTCGGTACGGCGCTTTCCTCCTGCCTGCATTATTTTCTGACGACGCAGGGGCAGATGTCCGCCGTAGGCACGCTCGTAAGCGCCTGCTACGGCTTCATATGCGGCGCGTATATGCCCATGTCTAACTTCTCCGAGGGGCTGCAAAAGGTGCTGTCCTTCCTTCCAGGCACCTATGCAACGAGCCTTCTGCATAACCACTGGATGCGCGGTGCGCTCGGAGAGATGGGCGATGCCGGCGTGCCGGAACAGGTGCTCGATGCGATACGCGACGGCGTCGACTGCAACATATATTTCTCCGGCGAGGCCGTCTCGCAGGGCGCAATGTACCTCATCGTCGTCGGCTCGGTCGTGGTCGTAACGGCGGCGTATATTCTCATAAACGCGCTGTGCAAGCCAAGGTATGGTGACAGATAATAAAGGAGGCAGAACAATGCTCGAAATTAAAGGACTTACAAAATGCTACGGCGAGAAGAAGGCCGTGGACGATCTCAGCCTGCGCATAGCACCGGGAACAATCTACGGCTTTATCGGCCATAACGGCGCGGGTAAAACAACGACCCTCAAGGCCGTTGTCGGCATCCTCGACTTCGACAAGGGCGAGATACGCATTAACGGCGTGTCGATAAAGGACGATCCCATAGCCTGCAAAAGGGTGCTGGCCTACATACCCGATAACCCCGATCTTTACGAGTACATGACGGGCATAAAGTACCTCAATTTCATTGCCGATATCTTCGGCGTGAGCCCAGAGGACAGGAAGGCGCGCATCGAAAAATATGCCGGGCTCTTTGAGCTGACAAAGGATCTTGCGCAGCCGATATCGGCCTACTCGCACGGCATGAAGCAGAAGCTTGCCATCATCTCCGCATGGATACACTCGCCGAAGCTCATCATCATGGATGAGCCCTTCGTCGGACTCGACCCGAAGGCCGCACACATACTCAAGGGAATGATGCGCGAGCTGTGCGACGAAGGCGGCGCGATCTTCTTCTCGACCCATGTTCTCGAGGTCGCCGAAAAGCTCTGCGACCAGGTCGCCATAATAAAAAGCGGCAAGCTCATCCGCTCGGGCACCATGGCCGAGGTCAAGGGCGATGACAGCCTTGAGGAAGTGTTCCTTGAGCTGGAGGACACATCATGCTGAAGATCCTTTTAAGAAAGCAGCTTTATGAGCTCAACAGCAGCCTTTTCTATGACAGCAAAAAGGGCAAGACCCGCTCCAAGGCCTCAGCCGTGCTGCTGATCGTGCTGTATGCGCTTTTGATGGTCGTCGTGATCGGCGGCATCTTCACCTGTCTGGCCGTTTCGATTTGCAAGCCCTTTGTCGGCATGGGGCTTGACTGGCTGTATTTTGACATTATGACGCTCATGGCGCTGTTTTTGGGCGTGTTCGGCAGCGTTTTCAACACATATTCAAGCCTTTACAAGGCCAAGGACAATGATCTCATGCTCTCGCTGCCGATCCCGACGAAGTATGTCCTCATCTCGCGCCTTACGGGTGTGTATCTAATGGGACTGATGTTCAGCGCGGTCGTCATGCTGCCGACTGTCATCGTTTATTTCGTAATTGCGCAGCCCGCGTTTTCGGGTGTTGTCGGCGCACTGCTGCTGACCGTTTTGGTGAGCGTATTCGTCTTTATTCTCTCCTGCCTTCTCGGCTGGGTGGTCGCAAAAATAAGCGTGCGCCTTAAGAGCAAGTCGCTCATAATCGTTATCCTCTCGCTCGTATTCTTCGGGCTTTACTACTTTGTCTGCTTTAACGCCTACGAGCTTCTTCAGGAGCTCATCGTAAACGCCCTCACCGTCGGCGATAAGATCATGGACTCTGCCTATGTCCTGTACATCATCGGCGATTGCGGCCGGGGCGGCGTGCTTTCGATGCTGTATGTAACGCTCGCTGTAGGCATACTCTTTATCATCACATACCGTATCCTCGCACGCAACTTTATCAAGATCGCAACGACCTCAGACAGAGCCGCAAGGCGCGAATACCGCGCACAGACGGCGAAAATGCGCAGCGCATCGTCGGCGCTGCTGCACCGCGAGCTTTCGCGTTTTCTCGCAAGCCCTACATACATGCTCAACTGCGCCCTCGGCACGCCCATACTCATCATCGCAGGTGCGCTGCTTCTCATAAAGGGGCCGGATCTCATCGAACTCGTGGGCATGCTCCCCTTCTCCGATGATTCTCTAACCGTCATGATGGCCATCGGCATATGCATTATCGCCGCCTTGAACGACCTTACCGCCCCTTCGGTTTCCCTTGAGGGCAAGAACCTGTGGATAGCGCAGTCGCTGCCCGTAAGCCCCCGGGAGGTGCTGCACGCAAAGCTCAGGCTCCACATGCTGCTGACCGTTACCCCTGAGCTTTTCTGCTCTGTCTGCGTCTGCATCACGTTCCGCCCCGATTTTGTGACCGGTCTTCTGTGCGTCGCTCTGCCTATCGTATTTACGCTGTTTATCGCCGCCTTCGGCCTTGTCATAAACCTCAAAAACCCGAACCTTAACTGGCAGACCGAGGCTGTCGCCGTCAAGCAGAGCATAGGCGTTCTAATCGCGATGCTCGGCGGCTTTGTCATCGCGGCCGTTCTCGGCGTGGGCTGCTATCTGCTTTACTCAAAGCTCGGCTCTATTGCGTTTCTGGCTATCGCCATTGCAGTGCTCGGTATTTTGGCCGCACTGGAGCTTAAATGGATAAACACCCGCGGCAGCGAGATATTCAGATATCTGTGAGATATAGCCGATAAAAACTGCTCCGTATGAATTTTTATACGGAGCAGTTTTGTTTTATTCGGTTTTACAGGCCGTAAGCCTCGGCGAGCTTTTTGAATGCCGGGAGCGAAGCCTCGGCGGTCTTTTCGGACACGCAGTAGGCAAGGCGGGCATAGCCCTCGACGCCGAAGCTGTCCGACGGAACCATCAGTATCTCAAACCGCTTTGCCTTCTCGCAGAACTCGGATGCGCTGTCGCCCTTCGGCGCTTTTATAAACAGATAAAACGCGCCGTCCGGCTTTACGCAGTCAAAGCCCATGGAGCTGAGAGCATCGTAGAGCGTGTCGCGGTTTTTGGCGTAGCTCGCGATATCCGGCTTCACATCGGCGCATTTTGCGAGCATGTGCTGCATGAGGCTCGGCGCACAGACATAACCGAGCGCCCTGCCCGCACCGCAGACGGCGGCGAAAACGTCGCCGCTGTCCTTCACGCAGGGCGGCACCATGATATAGCCAAGGCGCTCGCCGGGCAGCGACAGACTCTTGGAGTAGGAGTAGCAAACGATGGTGTTGCTGTAGATACTCGGCACAAACGGCACCTGCACATCGCCGTATACAAGCTCACGGTACGGCTCGTCGGCGATGAGGTATATGCTCCTGCCCTGCTCCTCCTGCGCGACCTGAAGGATCTTCGACATGACCCTGAGCGTCTGCTCGCTGAGTATTGCGCCCGATGGATTGTTCGGCGAATTGATGATGACCGCCGCAACGCCCTGCTCTACGGCGTCCTCGAACGAGGCCATGAACGGCTGCATATCGTCGCCCGCCGGGGGAACTGTTATTACCTCCGCTCCGGCATTTTCGGCAAAGACCTTGTATTCCGGGAAAAACGGCGCCAGGACCGCGACCTTCTCGCCCTCGCTGACGAGCGCAGACATGACTATCGACAGTGACGAGGACGCGCCGGAGGTGAGGTATATGCTCTCTGCCGGTATCTCATAGCCCGCTCTTTTGCTCTCCTGCGCCGCGGCTGCTTTTCTCGCGGCCATAGAACCGGGAGCCGCGGTGTAGCCGTGCAGGGTGAGGCTCTCCTCATTCTGCAGAAGCTCGATGAGCGTGTTCTTCACCTTTTCGGGCGCGGGAACATTGGGGTTGCCTATGCTGAAATCAAAAACATTTTCGCTGCCTATCTCGCTGCGGCGCACGTCGCCGTAGGCGGCGATATCCCTTATCGCGTTCTCGCCTTTTCCGAGTGCGAGCATTTTCTTTGCTATCATAGTGATTCCCCTTTCAAATATTTTGTATTTATATTTTATCTCAGATCCGCCAGCTCGTAGATGAGCCTTTCGGTCTTATCCCAGCCGAGGCAGGCGTCTGTTATGCTCTTGCCGTAAACGCCGCCGTCGGGCTTCTGATTGCCGTCTTCGATATAGGACTCGATCATAAGCCCCTTGACAAGGTGCAGAATATCATCCGAGTGGCGCGTGCTGTGGAGTATCTCCTTTGCTATGCGCGGCTGCTCATTCCATTGCTTGCCGGAGTTTGAGTGGTTCGTGTCGATAACGACGGCCGGGTTTTTAAGGCCGCTTTTCGCGTACAGCTCGCACAGGAGCTTAATATCCTCGTAGTGATAGTTGGGTATCGTTCTGCCATACTTATTCGACGAGCCGCGAAGAATGGCGTGCGCAAGCGGATTGCCCTTGCTCTGCACCTCCCAGTTGGAGTAAACAAAGGTGTGCGGATGCTGGGCGGCGGTGATGGAGTTCATCATAACGGAAAGATCGCCGCTCGTGGGGTTTTTCATGCCTACCGGCAGATCAAGGCCGCTGGCAGTGAGCCTGTGCAGCTGGTTTTCGACCGATCTTGCGCCGACGGCGACATAGCTGAGCATGTCCGACAGGTAGTGGTGATTTTCCGGGTACAGCATCTCGTCGGCGCAGGAAAAGCCGGTTTCGGCGAGCACCTTCATGTGCATCTTGCGTATAGCTATCAGGCCTCGGAGCATATCCGGCGAGCTGTTGGGGTCGGGCTGATGGAGCATACCCTTATAGCCGTCGCCGGTAGTGCGGGGCTTATTGGTGTAAACGCGCGGAACGATGAGGATCTTGTCCTCGACCTTCTCCTGAACGCGGCGCAGACGCGAGATGTAATCGAGCACCGAGTCCTCGCGGTCGGCAGAGCAGGGGCCTATAACAAGCAGCAGTCTGTCGTCCTCGCCGGTGAATATTTTTCTGAGCGCTATATCCGTCGCCTTTTTTCTCTCGGCAAGCTCCGGAGTTATGGGGTACATTTCCTTTACCGCCTGCGGCGTCGGCATTTTCCTCTTAAATTCCATATTCATGACTTATCATCCTCTTTTTTTATGTCAAAGTATTTTCTGCGCTCTGTGGAAAGGCGCATCA
>CALBGG010000013.1 GCA_937893605.1 uncultured Clostridia bacterium | reverse complement strand
ATATGTATATTAAAAACGGCATAGCTTATGCCGGCGAGGAAAAGCCGCGGCTTAAGGTCTGCGGAGTTCGTCCTCTGCCGGGGCACAAGCTCTGGATCAGGTTCAGTACGGACGAAATCAAGACCTTTGATCTCACCCCTCTGCTCGGTTTCCCCGCCTTCGCCCCGCTCAAGGATGAAGATGTATTCCGCTCCGTGTATATAGATTACGGCTGCCCCGTATGGAACGACGGCAAGATAGATATAGCGCCCGAATATCTGTACGACAACGGCAAGGCAGCGGAGGGAACTGCAAATGCCTGATAATTGCGCGGCTGTTATTGATGAGCTTGTAGCTATCAGGAAGGAACGCGGAATGACGCAGGCTCAGCTTGCCGAGGCGGCGGCGCTTGCCCAGTCCGCAGTAGCCCGGCGCGCAAGCTCGCGCTGGCTGATGTCTAAACAGGTCCTGTAGTATCTTACCCTGCATTTGTTTGTGCCGTTCATTTTATCACCACATTCCTTTCCTGTGCGGAAAAATTCTGAAATCAGAACGCCGCACCCCCATTTTTGTGTATTATGTGCAATTTTGACCTAAATTATTATAAAAAGTCATAATTGCGTCGAAAATTAGAGGATGATAAAATAGTGTGGTAAATATAAGGAATTGACGTATGAAGCAGGGAGGGAGCTTCGTGGATCAAATAGGCTTAAATCACCTCGACGCAAATCTGATAACAACCCTGAGCCGCTATATAGACGAATACAAATGGGGCTGGGGCATAGCTCGGCGGCAGTTAAGAATGCGTTTTAACGTGGATATCCCCGTGCCGGAGCTGCAGCAGTTATACAAGCAATCAAAAATAAAACGCCCACGGGTTTGAACAGCACCCCATTTGTTAGACAGTTATGATATAATATCTAACAAATGGGGTGCCGTTCATATCTGTGCTTTAGGTTTTTTTGTTTTTAAATACCCTCTTTGTGCTGTCAGCACAGTGCACCAAGCATGAATTGTATTGCCGGATCATTGCAATTGCGAAGAAAATGCCTAAAATAAAAGACGTAAAGAGAAAGGAACAGCTTAAAGGTTCCGATCTGAAGCCTGTGCCCGGCACAGCAATGAGATGCTGCGGCACGGCAATGACATGAATGTTATTGGAGGCATTGATTATGGTACCCAGTATTTTCAGTGAAAACATATTTGATAACTTTTTCGGTGACGGCTTCTTCGGCGAGCACAGCCCGCTGTATGGCAAGCATGGTAAGAACCTGATGAAGACCGATATCCACGAAAAGGACGGCAGGTACGAGCTGGCCATTGATCTTCCGGGTTTCAAGAAGGATGAGATCAGCCTTGATATCAAGGACGGTTACCTGAACATCAGCGCTCAGAAGGGTCTTGACAAGGATGAGGAGGACAAGAAAGGCCGCATCATCCGTCAGGAGCGTTACGCAGGCGTATGTTCGAGAAGCTTTTATGTGGGCGATGTAAAGCCCGAGGACGTAAATGCAAAGTACGAGTCCGGCGTTCTGACCATCACTCTCCCGAAAGAGGAGCCCAAGAAGCTCGAAAGCAAGAGCAGCATCACGATCGAGTAATCGTGCAGCACATCGCCCGGCTGTCAAATGACAGCCGGGCGATTTTTTCATGCTCATGTTCAATTCAGAAGCGACATGACGGTCAGGAGAATCGCCAAAAAGGCAAAGCCGACAACGGAAAACAAAGCGGCAAAGCGTTTCCCTCCGCCGGGAACATGGCGAGTGTACTCCCTGAAGGTGATAAGGCCTGCCAGAGAAGCAACAAGCGTACCCACGCCGCCGATATTGACTCCTACCAGCAGACCGCAGGCATCCTGCGTGAAGCGGCTCAGCAGGATGGCCGCGGGAACATTGCTGATTATCTGACTGGTGAGAGCGGAGACGAGCATGGCTCCGTGAGATAAAAGCCGCGCGAACAGCTCCCGGACGGGCTCTATTCTGGCCATGTTGCCGGAAAATGTAAAGAACGCGACAAAGGTGATAAGAAGTCCCCAATCCACGGTTTTGAGCGCATGCAGATCCAGAACGAAAAGCACCAGGACAATGACCGCCAGGCCAAAGGCATAGGGTATAAGCCGAAGCACCATGGCAACCGCGAGGCAAAACAGACCCATATACGCGGCAGCGCGGCGGACATCAACAGCAGCGCACACCTCGGGCACCGTGAGCCGCTCACGGGGGAAGATCAGACAGCACAGGAGGATCAGAACTGCCGACAGAATAAACGGAGGCAGCATTACGGAAAAGAACTTTCCGGTCGGAATGCCGTAATAGCTAAAAAGGTAGAGATTCTGCGGATTGCCGAACGGGGTGATCATTCCGCAGAGATTGGCAGCGCAGTTTTGCAGAACGAACAGGAGCGCGGCATGCTTCTCCTGACCGGTCGAAGACAGCGCAAACCAGCCCAGCGGGAGAAACGTCAACAGTGCCGTATCGTTAGTCAGTAGCATGGAGCCGAGCATTGTTATGACCACCAGCGCCGTGCACACTCCGCGAACGGTGGAAAAGGCATGCACCATCCGCCGGGAAATGGCGGAGAAAACCTCCATATCCCGCAGAGCGCCGACTACTGCGAGAACAGCAAAAAGGCAGGAGAGCGTTTTGAGATCGTAGTAATTCAAATACTCCCTGTCGGGAGGAACAAAAAACGCCGTCACAAGCGCAGCCAGCAGCGCGATGCACGGCATGGCGTTTGCGCGGAATTTTGACCGGATTTTCATCATGGGAAAGCCTCTTTACGTGGAAAAATTGCAAGCTTGCAGGCTGAAGCGCGGGGCGATAAAATCCCCCTGCTTATCTAAAGCAGAGGGATTTTGGTCCGAGTGGAGGGACTTGAACCCCCGGCATCCTGCTCCCAAAGCAGGCGCGCTACCAACTGCGCTACACCCGGATGTACGGCAAAGGTTATTATACCCTATCGGCCGCGCGTGCGCAAGCATTTATTAAAATTCCCTTAACAAATTGTTAAGAGTCGAATTTCGCGGAATGTGGGCGAATTTTTCGCGTCCTTATAATTGAGGCGGCAAACGGCCGGGCCGCAGCGTAAAAATACATGACTATTTCCAAACATGTATCCGGCCGGAGGAAAAAAGTTTTCAATTCAGGAAGGAGAATATTTATTATGCTTAGTGGCATTGCAGAATTCGTAGCATGGATACTCGACATGACCGGCGACACCCCCGAAATGGCGTGGTTCGATAAAGTCGGCGATATACTGAATAAAATTGAAAGCGAAATATTCAAGTAATTTTTAAATTTAATTAAATGAAGAATATCTATAATGATTGGCGATAAGAATTTTCTTGAATACATTTTCTACGAAATCGGTCAGATTCTCGGTATAGCAGGCGGCAGCAGTGACAGCAAGCTCGTCATGAAGATTCTTGAAAAAATAGCTGGCTTGTTTTAATTCATAGCAAATACTCAATAACATACCCCAAGCGCCCGACTTTCGTCGGGCGCTTCAGTCTGCTGAAAAAGTCCGGCCTTGGCCGGACTTTTTCAACAGACTGTGACCTCCGTTCGAATGAACGGAGGTTTTTGTTCTTGCTAAGTAAATTCTTACTTGATCTCGACTGCTGCGCCGACTGCCTCGAGCTGAGCCTTGAGAGCCTCTGCGTCTTCCTTGGAAACGCCTTCCTTGACAGCAACGGGAACCTTCTCGACCATTGCCTTTGCCTCTGCCAGGCCAAGACCGGTGATGCCGCGGATCTCCTTGATGACCTTGATCTTCTCTGCGCCGAAGCTGGTCATAACAACGTCGAACTCGGTCTTCTCTGCGACAGCCTCTGCTGCGCCGCCTGCTGCGGGAGCTGCTGCTGCAACTGCGGAGACGCCGAAGGTCTCGCAGATCTCATCAACGAGCTCCTTGAGCTCGAGAACGGAAAGAGCCTTGATCTCGTCGATCATGGCGGTGATTTTTTCGCTTGCCATTATAATTTCCTCCAAATTTTAATGTGTGATGCAGCCTGATTATTCTGCTGCTTCTGCGGGAGCGGCTGCGCCGCCCTTCTGCTCGACGACTTCGCTCAGAGCAACTGCAAGGCCGCCCATGATTGCATTCAGGGAGCCTGCCAGCTTAGAGTACAGGTCGTTCTTGCTGGTGAGCGTGGACAGCTCCGCTATCTCCTGCTCGCTGAGGATCTTGCCCTCCATGAAAGCTGCTTTGATATTGAACTTATCGCCGAGCTTCTTGGAGTAATCGCTGATGATACGGAACGGAGCAATGGGATCCTCGCTGCTGGTTGCCATGGATGTGCTGCCGTTGAGGACGGGATCGAGCTCGCTCATTCCGACCTTGTCGATAGCGATCCTGGTAAGGGTGTTCTTGACGACGGTGTAGTCGACGCCCTCCTTGCGCATCTCGGTACGCAGAGCCGTATCTTCGGCCACGGTGATGCCCTGGTAATCGACCAGGATACCCGCGCTTGCTGCGTTGATGCGCTCGACGAGTGCTTCTACGACCGCCTGCTTCTCGCTGAGAACTTTTGCGTTAGGCATGTGTGTTTTTCACCTCCACACTGATGTTCACGCTCATAAAGAAAACCTCCACATCCGAAGACATGGAGGCTGTAAGCAATCAAAATATGATGCCATCCTCGGCAGGATTTACACCATAAAGATACCTGCTGTCTTTGGAGCGCTCAGATAGAATATCAGATTTCGCTCCGTTTGTCAAGCAATTTATCGGCGCAAGCGCCGATAAATTGCTTGAGAGCAGATAGCTTATAGCCGATAGTGGATAGCCGGTGGTATTCGGCGATGCCGCACGGATTGAATTACACCTCATCCGTCAGCTTCGCTGACACCTTCCCCTCGAAGGGGAAGGCTTTTTCAGAGGCGCACGGACATTGTACGAATACGCATATTGCGTCAGCCCGGTATCGAGGGTGCAGGCAAAACCGGGAGACTGTGGCCTCCAGATAGTGCTCAGCAAACCTTTTTCCGCTTTTTCGGCTTGCGAAACATTACGGTTTATGCCAATGTTTCGATACCGGGACACCGCAATCACCGTATCGGTACGATCTTAATTCGCTATTAAAAGCTCGGCGATCTGAACGGCGTTGGTGGCGGCGCCCTTGCGCACCTGGTCGCCGCAGCACCAGATGTTCAGGCCGCGCTCGTCGGTGAGATCCTCGCGGATACGTCCGACGAAGACGAGATCCTGGTTCTGCGTGTCCAGCGGCATGGGATATTGCAGGGCGTTAAGATCATCGACGAGCTTAACGCCCGGAGCCGCGGCGATGACCTCGCGCGCACGCTCGACGGAAATTTTCTCTTTTGTTTTCAGGCAGATGGAAACACTGTGGCTGCGCACGACGGGAACGCGCACGCAGGTGCAGCTGACCTTGAGCTCGGGCAGGTGCATGATGCGGCGGCCCTCGTTCTGAAGCTTCATCTCCTCGGAGGTGTAGCCGGCAAACTGCTCGCCGCCTATCTGCGGGATAACGTTGTAGGCTATCTGATAGGCAAAGACCCTGGGCTCGAAGCTTTCACCCTTTGCGATGGCCTCGACCTCGGCGAAGAGCTCCTTCGGGCCTGCCGCGCCAGCTCCGGAGACCGCCTGATAGGACGAAACGACCATGCTCTCAATGGGTGAGACGGCGTTGAGCGCGTTTACGGCAGTGCAGGATATGACGGTCGTGCAGTTCGGGTTTGCTATGACGCCCTTGTGCTTTTTCACGTCCTCGGGGTTTATCTCTGGAACTACGAGGGGAACATCGGGACAGAGGCGGAACGCGCTGGAGTTGTCGATAAACACAGCGCCGGAGGCCTTGATATCATCGACAAAGCGCTCGGCAATGTCGTTCTCGGCCGCGCCGAGAATGATGTCGAGACCCTCAAAGTTTTCTCTGCACGCCTCGACTACGACGTGACCGTTTATCTCCTTACCGGCAGAGTTGCGGCTTGCCAGCAGTCTCAGCTCGCCTATGGGGAAGCTGCGCTCGGCGAGTATCTTCATCATTTCCTGTCCGACGGCGCCCGTTGCGCCGAGAATGCCTACATTGTATTTTTTCATGATCCTGTTCTCCTTATTTCACAAAGCTATTATATAGTACGCGCACGCAGCTTTCAAAATCATCGTTATTTACGCCGACGATGATGTTCAGCTCGTCCGGACCCTGGGATATCATGCGAATGTTTATGCCGGCCTTGCCGAGCGCGGCGAAGATCCGTCCCGATGTGCCGGGCTTGAAGGCCATCTGACGGCCGACCGCCGCCACGACGGATATGCCTCCGGTTATCTGAATGTTGTCGGGGATGAGTGCGTCGCGTATCTCGCCGACGATGGAATAAATGCGGTCCTTTGCCTTATCGGCCGATACGACGAAGGATACGCTGTCGATGCCGGAGGGGGTGTACTCAACGCACACGCCGTGCTTTTCGAAAACCTCGAGCATCTGCCGGAGCGAACCCATCTGAGAGCTCATACCGGCCTTGGACACGGTGATTATAGAAAAATTCTTGCGCCCCGCGATGCCTGTTATGAAGCGGTCGCTGATCTCCTCGTCGGGAAAGCGCTCCATGATGAGCGTTCCTGGGTGATCCGGAGCGTTTGTGTTGCGGATATTAAGCGGTATATTCTTCTCACGCACGGGGAACACCGCCCCCTCGTGCAGCACCTGCGCGCCCATGTAGCTGAGCTCGCGCAGCTCGTTGTAGGTTATGCGCTCGATGGTGTCCGGATCATCGACGATGCGCGGGTCTGCCATGAGTATGCCGGAAACGTCCGTCCAGTTTTCGTACACGTCCGCGTCCAGCGCCGCGGCCGCAAGTGCGCCCGTAACGTCGCTTCCGCCGCGCGAGAGCACGCGGATGCTGCCGTCGGGCATGCTGCCGTAAAAGCCGGGGATAACGACCCTGCGCCCGGCTGCAAGGCGCTCGAGGTCTTCATAGGAGCGCTCCTTGTCGATCGTCCCGTCGAAGGAAAAATGCAGCCAGTCCTCCGCGTCGAGGAAATCATAGCCGAGGTAATCGGCCATGAGCATCGCCGAAAAATATTCGCCGCGCGAAACAAGCTTATCCTTGGATATGCCGGTCTCGATCTCCTCGCGCAGAGCCGAAAGACGCACGTCGATATCGACCTTCAGCCCCAGCTCGGCGCATATCTCGCGGTAGCGCCCTGCAATCATGTCAAAAACGGGGTCGCAGCTGACGCCGTACTTTTTGTGCGCATGGCAGAGATACAGAAGATCGGTCAGCTTGTGGTCGTCCTTGAATCTCTTGCCAGCAGCGGAAACGACGATGACCTTGCGCGCCGGGTCTGCTTCGATGATGGATCTTACTTTTTTAAACTGTCCGGCGTCCGCCATGGACGAGCCGCCGAATTTCGCTACCTTCAACATCATATTATATGAGCCCGGCTATAAACACTCCGGGGTCTGCCTCCTTTGCCCTTGCTGCCCACTCGTGCATTTTTGCAACGGGAACGGGCATGGTGATGATCCCCTCGCCGCACTTTTCGCTCTCGACCGAGGCGAGGAAATCGTCGCTGCCGGAAAAGCGCACATAGTATCTGTGCTCTGCTGCGTTGTTGTCGACCGGCACATCGCGCACGAGCGAGGTGTAAAACTCCTTTACGCCGCTTATTATGTCCGCGCAGTCGGCCACGGCGTTGTACGCTGTGGGGTATCTGCCCGCACCCTGTCCGTAGAAGCTCTCCTTGCCGGTGAGCTCGGTGACGAAGGATATGACGTTGCGGTTTGTCGATACCGCGGCCTCGAGCTCGCCCGCCGGCACAAAGCAGGGCTCGACATAGCAGCTGACTGCGCCCGACGCGCTTTTTTCGCCGAAGGCGAGCATCTTGCAGATACGCTCGCGGCTCTCGGCAGCGGCGATATCGCAGGATAAGATGCTGCGGATGCCGAACACGGGCACATCCTTCTCCGAAAGGCAGGCATCGAATGCGACGTTTGCGGAAATGACGGCCTTGCGCTGTATATCCAGTCCGTCGATGTCCGCCGAGGGGTCTGCCTCGGCATAGCCGAGTCTCTGCGCCTCGGCAAGCACCTCGGAAAAGTCAGCGCCGTTTGTGTGCATCGCGTCAAGGATGAAGTTCGTCGTTCCGTTCATGATGCCGCAGAACGACTGCACACTGTCGAGCCTCTTGACCCTCTCAAGATTGACGAGCCACGGGATACCGCCGCCGACCGCCGGAGTGCAGCGGAATGCGACATTCATCTCCGACGCGAGCGAGACGAGCTCTTTATAATAATGTGCAACAAGGTGCTTATTTGCCGTCACGACGTTTTTACCGGCCCTCATCGCCGCCGAGACGTATTCAAACGCCGGCGACAGGCCGCCCATGACCTCGACCACGGTGTCGACCTCTTTATCATTTAATATAGCATTTATATCTTTAACGGCCTTGTCGCCGAGCTCGGGCTTGTCGCGCCTGACGAGAACGTACTTCACCGACATATCCGATCGCTTTTCCGCGATCTCAAGAACTCCGCCGCCGACCACTCCGCAGCCCAAAAGTGCAATTTTCATATCCTTACCGCCTTTACGTGTCTTTCCTGCAAAAACATATGTTTTTGAGATGAGAACAATATAACATGAGCGGAGGCAATATGCAAGCCTTTTCTGCGAAAACCATGTAAAAAAGCCACAAGAAGCACGCCTCAAAACAGGGCAAAATGACGAAAACGGTCTTTGCGCTTAAAATAACGCAAAAAATGCTGTTCCGATTTTGCAACTACATATAGACGGAAATTGCAGAGTGAGGTGCACATATTGCAAAAACGGCCGTAAACCGTTAAAATCGAATTAGCACGCGAAATTATTTGCAAATTTAAAGCAGAAAAATTTCATTTCGGGGCTTGAAATGCCGTGGATAAGGGTGTATAATGCGCCTGTAATGAATTTTTGAGAATGACATTATTCAAAACGGAAAATTCAGAATCAACAGGAGGAAAAAATCATGAAAAGAATAATAGCTATGCTTCTGGCTGTTATGATGGTATTCGCGCTGTGCGCATGCAGCAACGATACCTCTGACGACGACACCGCAAAGAACGACGGCAATGTCGATCTGACCTTCGCTACCGGCGGCGAGCAGGGCACCTACTACGCCTTCGGCACCGTTTTGGCACAGCAGGTCAGCGACAAGACCGATACAAACGTCACCGCCATCGTCAGCAAGGGCTCCCAGGCAAACGTTGAGGATCTTCAGGCAAACGGCGCACAGCTCGCTTTCGTACAGTCGGACGTTATGAGCTATGCATATAACGGTGAGAAGCTTTTTGACGGCAACAAGATCACCGACTTCTCCGTTGTCGCAGCTCTGTACATGGAGCAGGTTCAGATCATCACCCTCGACTCCAGCATAAAGACCGTTGCAGACCTCAAGGGCAAGACCGTTTCCATCGGCGCAAAGGGCTCGGGCGTTTACTTCAACGCACTTGACCTGCTCGGCGCATACGGCCTTTCCGAGGACGACATCAAGGCCGAATACCTCGATTTCGGCGACTCCGCAGACAGCCTCAAGGACGGCAAGATCGACGCTGCATTCATCGTTGCAGGCGCCCCCACCCCCGCCGTTCAGGATCTCGGCACCGGCAGACAGGTATACCTCGTCTCTCTCGACAAGGAGCACGTTGACAGCCTGATCTCCTCCAGCCCCTATTACAAAGAGTACACCATCTCCAAGGATGTTTACGGCACTCCCGAGGATGTTACCACCGTCGCAGTCGCGGCAGTCGTAATCGCCCGCAACGACGTTTCCGAGGCAGCTATCTACAACTTCGTATCCGCTATCTTCGATAATATCGACGAGATCGGCCACGCAAAGAAATCCGAGCTTAGCATCGACTTCGCATCCTCCATCACCGACGTACCGTACCACCCCGGTGCGGCAAAGTACTTCGCTGAGAAGGATATCACCGTAAAGACTGCCTGATAAATTTAACAGCGGTTTAAGCTGACGGAAGCCGAACACCTGTCGGTTTTGGCAGGCTGATTTTCACTCATGCTTCGTTAAATCCCTTGTCAATACGCCACATCAAAGAGAAAAAGGCGAAAAACACCGAAAAGGGGCGCTGACAGGCGGCAGTGGTTCGACTCCCGGCAGCTTAACGATAAACTATTGATAATTAATGACTACGGCGTCTTGCACGCCGTAGTCATTGCGCTAAAAAAACCCCGATACTTTGTTGAGCTCAGCGGCTCTGAGTTCAACAAAGTATCGGGACGAAAGGATTGTTTTCATATGTCCCTGTTCAAAAAAAAGGACTCGGAGGCTCCGGCAGAGGAGACAAAGACCGGCGCCGCGGCCGCGAATGACAGCGGCTGCGAGACCGTATCCGCTGCAGAGGTCGACAAGGTCATGAAAAAATATGACCGCGAGTCGAACACCCGTATATGGTCGGGCGTGCCTCAGAAGGTCATTCAGGGTATCATGGCTCTGTTTTCGCTCTACTGCATCTACTCCACCCTGTGGAGCACCGCGTCGCTCGAGGTGCGTCTTATGATCTTCCTCGGCTGCGTGAACCTCATGGGCTTTTTGTACTATCCCATGAGCAAGCACCATGTCCGCGAGAACTACATCCCGTGGTTTGACTGGATCATCATGATCGTGGGTTCGGCCTGCTTCTTCTACTACGCATTCAATTTTGACCCCATCATCAAGGTGCTCACCAGCGCCTCCAAGATGACCCCGACGTATATCGTCATCGGCATCATCGGCATCCTCTCGCTCGTCGAGCTGTGCCGCAGGTGCGTCGGCGTTCCCATCCTGTGCGTCGCGGGAGCGCTTATCGTGTACACGTTTTGGAGCATGCTCGGCAGGGGCATGGATCTTCAGCACGTCCTCGGCCGCGTGATCTATACCCTGTTTTACACTACCGGCGGCGTTATCGGCACCCCGATAAACGTCTGCGCCAAGTTCATCGTCGTGTTCATCGTATTCGGCGCGTTCCTTGAGCGCACCGGCATTGCAAAGTTCTTTATTGATCTTGCAAACAAGGCAGCCGGCTCATCATCCGGCGGTCCGGCAAAGGTAGCGGTCATTTCTTCGGCTCTGTGCGGCATGGTTTCCGGCTCCTCGGTCGGCAACACCGTCACCACGGGCTCTGTCACCATCCCCATGATGAAAAAGACCGGCTACAAGCCCGAGTTTGCGGGCGCTGTTGAGGCGGCGGCCTCCACCGGCGGCCAGATCATGCCCCCCATCATGGGCGCTGCGGCGTTCCTGA
>CALBGG010000012.1 GCA_937893605.1 uncultured Clostridia bacterium | reverse complement strand
CAATGATCGTAATGAATATTCTTAATTGAAAACAGCTGTGTATAGTCTGAGTTTTTCATAGTGTTCCTCGGAAAAAGCGCGGCAACAGTCAAATAAAGATCGTTCACTTTTAATATATACCGCACGCGCCGCGCTGTCAAATATTCGCGAACGACCGCCAAAAGAAAAAGACCCGAAAGTTTTCACTTTCGAGCCTTATTTGTTGGTGGAGATAAGCGGGATCGAACCGCTGACCTCTTGAATGCCATTCAAGCGCTCTCCCAGCTGAGCTATACCCCCATGCGCATTGGTTATTTTAGCAGACACCGCGCATATTGTCAACTAAAAATTTAAACTAATTTTGTCCGCTTCCGTAGTCGTCGTCAAACATATAGGTGACGTCCTCTTTATAGCGGAATTTTTTCTCCCTGTGCTTTATAAGTCTGGAAATGCTTCCGCGGTACTCGATCAGGACGAGCAGACCCGTCAGCAGATATATGTTCCTGACGATCGTATCGTCGACGCTCATGACGGATACAAGGCACATTACTGTCATTGCCAGGATAGCCGAAGCCGAAATATAGCGCCCTATCAGATACACGATAACAAACACGATGATGCCCGCAAAGGCGACCTCTCCGCTGACGAAAAACGTACCTATAGCAACTGCAAGCAGGCTGTGCTCCCCATGGAAGCGATAGAGTATCGGAAAATCCGTGCCCAGCACGACGCAGAACAGAGCAAACGCGCTGCCGACGGCGGATTGGTCTACTATGAGCAGCAGAAGGCTGCCCAGCAACACGGGTATTATGACCTTCAGTGCCTCGATGAGCACGATAACGCCGACACCCTTCCATCCGTGACGCTTCAAAAAGCGCGTTATGCCGGCATTATCGCGGCTGTAGTTGAGGATATTCTCATGAAAATATATATGCGAGGACAGGATCGGAGTGCTGAGACTTCCGAACGAATACGCGATCAGAGCCGTGACGGCAAGCAGTAATGGAATCATTGCTTATCCCCCTTCTGACGTATGACCATGCGTATCGGCGTGCCCTCAAGCCCGAACACGGCGCGGATCCGGTTTTCGATATAGCGCTGGTACGAGAAGTGAAACAGCTCGCTGCTGTTGCAGAAAACGACAAAGGTGGGCGGCTTTATGCCGGTCTGGGTCATGTAATATATCTTGAGCCTTCTGCCCTTATCCGTGGGCGGCTGGACGCGCGCCTGCGCGTCGGCAAGCACATCGTTGAGCATGCCGGTGGTTATCCGCATGCTGCTCTGGTCATTGACGAAGTTCACAAGCTCAAATATCCTGTCGGTGCGCTGACTGGTCTTGGCGGAGATAAACAGAACCGGCGCATAGCTCATAAAGCTCAGGTCGCGCATAACGGCCTTGCGCATTTTCTCCATTGTTCCGGTCTCTTTCTCGACAAGATCCCATTTATTCACGACAATGATGCTCGCCTTGCCCGCCTTGTGCGCAAGGCCGGCAATCTTCGTGTCCTGCTCGGTGACGCCCTCGCGTGCGTCGATCATGATTATGCACACATCAGCGCGCTCTATCGCCATCTGCGCACGCATGACGGAAAACTTCTCCACGCGCTCGTCGACTCTGCTCTTGCGGCGGATGCCGGCAGTGTCAATGAACACATATTTGCCGTATTTGTTATCGACTTCGGAGTCTACGGCGTCGCGCGTCGTTCCGGCGACGTTGCTGACTATAACTCTCTGCTCGCCGAGGATATGGTTCACAAGTGAGGACTTGCCGACATTCGGCTTTCCGATAACAGCGACCTTTATACGGTCATCTTCCTCCTCGTCTTCCTCCTCGGGTGGAAAATACTTCATGCACTCATCCAAAAGATCGCCCGTGCCGTGGCCGTGGACGGCCGAGACAGCTATGGGGTCGCCGAGGCCGAGTGCGTAAAACTCGTATATTGCGGGGTCTGTTCTGCCGGTCGAGTCCATCTTGTTGACTGCCAGCACCGTCGGCTTCTTCGAGCGCAGCAGCATGTTGGCAACGTCCTTATCCGCCGCCGTGACGCCCGTGCGCACATCGGTGACCAAAACTATAACATCCGCCGAGCTTATGGCAATATTGGCCTGCTCGCGCATGAAAAGAAGTATCTCGTTGTCGGTCGTCGGCTCGATGCCTCCGGTGTCGACTATATTGAATTTTCTTCCGCGCCATTCGCACTCGGCATACAGCCTGTCGCGGGTAACGCCCGGCGTGTCCTCAACTATGGACAGTCTTTGGCCGCACAGCTTATTGAAAAGCATGCTTTTTCCCACGTTAGGTCTGCCGACTATGGCTATGAGAGGCTTTGACATGTTTTAACCTCCTATCGATTCTGATTATACTTATAGTACCGCTGCCGCTCTGGTGAGCGGACAGGTATTTTCACTTCGGGCAGGTTATCGCCGCTAATGGCATCCCAAAGGGCAAATCCGTCCGACTCAACAGGGTATATCGGAACGCCGAGGGCTTCTATCGCTTCCTCGAGCGTGACATCGTCAAGAAAATCGAGCTCATCGCGGCGCAGCATATTCTGCGACACGAAAAGCCGCTCACCCAGGTCTTTCCCCTTGAGCTGAGCTATGAGATCGCCGCCGGTTATGAGACCCGAGACATTGATGCTGCGGCCGAAAAAGTCGTTCTGAATGGCGTACACCTTTCCGTTTATATTACCATACTTTTCGGCGGCAAGACAAATAAGTTTTTCAAAATACGGCGCAACAGACGTGCCGCAGGCTATTGAAAACGGCACTCCGTCAGGCTCGTCGGACAACATAAGCGCGCTTTTGAACTCGCGCTCGAGCAGGCGTATCATGCCGACGCCGTTTTCAAGCTGCGTGTGCTCCTCGTAGAAATCGTCCTCGGGAAGCTCTCGGCGGGCGCAGATATACATCTCGTCCGAACAGAAGAATATCCTCGTTCCGTATTTTTTCACGCACTCGTCGCCGAAGGCCGTGACCATGTCTATGGTCTCCGCCGAATGCTCCGGCGTAAACGACTTAAGCGGAAACAGCCCGTCGCGGTATTTTGTGAGCCCCACCGGAACTATCGACACGCTGTGCACCGCGGGGTACAGCGCCGCAAGATCCTCCATCGTGCGCATCAGCGCCTTATCGTCATTAAGCCCCGGGCAGCATACGATCTGGCAGTTCATGACGATGCCGCCGTCGGCAAAGCGGCGCATTATATCGACGCATTTACCCGCGTTTTTGTTACGCAGGAGCTTAACACGCAGCTCGGGGTCGGTAGCGTGGACGGATATGTTCACGGGACTTATGTGCAGGTCCGTTATGCGCTGTATCTCGCGCTCGGAGAGGTTTGTGAGCGTGATGTAGTTTCCCAGCAGAAAGCTCAGGCGCGCATCGTCATCCTTAAAATACATCGTCTTGCGCATGCCCTTTGGAAGCTGATCTATAAAGCAGAACACGCAGTTATTCGCGCAGCTTCGCGGGTTATCCATAAGATACTCGGAAAACTCCAGGCCGAGATCGCGCCCCTCGGGCTTCTGCACGAGCACTGTGTGCTCCGTACCGTCGGGTCTGCGCAGCCTTATGTGCAGCACCGGGTCGTAGGAGAAGTATTTATAGTCGAGCACGTCGTGGATGACATTTCCGTTTATACTGACTATCTCATCGCCTATATGCGCCTTGTGCAGCAGCGGGCTATCGTTATCTATTTTCGAAATAACGTCATTTTTCATAGACTACAATGCGCAAAAGGAGGAAGGGGTACGGCTACCCTTTCCTCCTTGAGCATCAGCATTTAAATTACTTCTCGTCAACAGCGAGAACCTTACGGCCGTTGTACATGCCGCATGCCTTGCACGCACGGTGGGGCATTTTGAACTCGCCGCAGTTGGGGCACTTTACTATGCCGGGAGCCTCGAGCTTCCAATGAGACGAACGTCTCTTATCACGTCTCTGTCTTGATACTTTTCCCTTAGGGACTGCCATGGTGACACCTCCTGAAAAATAGCTGCATATCAGCGCAAATATTATTGATCACTATCCAACAGCTGCTGCAAAACAGCAAGTCTTGGATCGACTTCTTTCCCGCACGCGCAGGGGCCAAGGTTTAAATCGGCTCCGCAGCGGGAGCATAGACCTTTGCAATCCTCCGAGCACAGAAACTTCGTTTCCATGTCAAGGACGAAAAGGGTCGAGAGCGTTTCATCGAGATCAAGCTTGTCCCCGTCGAGAACAAAGACCTCGGGATCCTCAGACTCTCTGTCGGATATGAAGGCGTGGAGGTTCATCACCTTGCTGCTGTCGAACAGTTTACCACATCTGTCGCAGACGCAAGTCATTTCGGCCGTCAGGGTACCCTCGAGTGTCAGGATACCTGCCTCGTTAAACACTCTGCCTTCTGCCGTAGGCGGGGTCTTATACTCCTTGACAGACTCAAATTCCAGCCCGTCAGTATTCAGCTCACACCTGAACGGAACACTTTTCCCGGGAACTTCAATTATCTGTCGTAAATCAAGCAGCATAGCGCACCTCTCCACAGTCGCTTGAATATTATAGTGTAATAAGTCCTGCTTGTCAACCGAAAATTTCGTTTTTCCTTCAAAAACGCGGAAAAACAGACATATTGCTAAACGACTGCAAAAATGCTATAATGATTTATTATATATTGTGAGGAAAAACATGAAGAAAAGCATTAGAATACTTATAATTTGCATTCTTGCCGCGGCGCTTATAGCAGGCGGAGCTGTCTACCTTATTTATCAGACTCGCGACGACGAGCTTCTCATCGGAGAGGAACCGGCTCAGCAGATAGCGCTCAGTGATGCGCGCCTTGCCGAAAATCAGGTGTCAGAATTAAAGGTCAAGCTCAAGCTCGACGACGGTGTGTGGTATTACGACGTCCGGTTCCGGACGATAGCGCTTGAGTACGAGTACGAGATTGAGGCCTACACCGGCGCAATACTTGACAAGGATATCGACGATTAGAAGGGAGCCGCCGGATATGAAAAAAACTATCAGTATGCTGCTCGCCGTCGTGCTTGCCGTCGTGCTTTGCGCGTGTGCAGATGACGGCGGCGCAACCCCTGCCGAGCCAACTGATACGCCTGCGCCAACGCAGGATCTTGCAATATACGACAAGTCCGAGGGAAAGCTCGAAAAAGAGATCCGGTACAACACGAACGGACTTAAATTCAACACCGTTATATACGAATACGACGACAGAGGGGCTCTCGTAAAGGAAACTACGCTCGGCATAAACGACGCTCCCGTCGGATACAAGGAATACATCCTCAACGCCGACGGTCTTGCCGATACCATGATAAGCTACGTTGCAAACGGTCCCGAGGAGTATGCCGAGGAGTACCGCGTTTTGTACGAATATAACGAGTCGGGACTCAAGATGAAAGAATCGAGCGTAATAGGCGGCAGCGTGACCTCCTACACCGTCTACGCCTACGAGGGCAAAAATCTTGTGAGCGAAAAGTATTTTGAGTGTCTCGCAAACGAAGGTGCTTTCGAGAGCGTCAAACTAATAAGCGACATTGCATATGAGTACGATGACACCGGTAAGCTCATAAAGCTCACGCGGCAGGACATGCTCGAGGAAAGCGAAACTGTTGAAACCTATACCTACGGCGATAACGGCCGCCTTGCTCAGAAGCAGACCGCTGCCGACGGCAGTATCATAAGCCGAACCGAGTACAGCTATGACGAGCACGAAAACGAGCTCTCCGTCAGCATTTACGGCCCGGACGGGAATGCGATCAGCATCACGAAAAACGAATATGAGTACGACGAGCCGGGCAATGTTATAAAGTGCACACGCAGTCAGGGTGACGGTGAGCAGGACACTGTCATCGAATATATTTGGAGCTACGTCAAAGGCTGACGAATTCACAAATAATTTATATATTCCGGCTGTGGCTGTGATAATATAAACTATTGTAATATTCAGTTCTATCAAGGTGACTTTTCCATGAGAGAAAAATTTGTGCGCTTTATGGCCGGACGCTGCGGCATTGATCAGCTCAACCGATTTCTGTCTATCCTAAGCCTTGTCTTGATGATACTGGCCGTTGTATTCAACAGCACGGGATTGTCAAGGCTCGTGTGGCTTCTCGCCTTAGTTCTGCTTATCTTAGTCTATGCGCGTATGCTGTCGAGAAATTTATATAAGCGCAGCGCGGAAAACAACCGCTATATGAAAATGCGCATGAGCATAAGCGGCAAATTTGAAATGATAAAGGTTCGCTGGACTCAGCGCAAGGACTATAAGTTCTTCACCTGTCCGGCATGCCATACCACGCTGAGAGTTCCCCGGCACAAGGGCAAAATAAACATAGTGTGCAAAAAATGCGGCAACTCGTTTACCGGCAGGACCTGAGATGTTCGGCTTTGTAACGGCGGATCTTTCCGCCCTCGACGAACGGCAGCGGCAGAGATACAAAGCATATTACTGCGGCCTGTGCCGCAGCCTCAGCGAACGTCACGGCGGCTTTGCCCGATTTACGCTGACATATGACATGGCGTTTCTCGTCATGCTGCTCTCTTCCCTGTACGAGCCGTATGATCTCAGGGGCGAAGCACCCTGCCCCGCGCATCCGTTTGGGCAAAGAGCGTTTTTGCAGTCGGAGATAAGCGACTACGCGGCGGATATGAACGTTGCACTTGCCTATCTCAACTGCCTGGACGACTGGAGCGATGAAATAAGTTTCCCTGCACTTGCCTCGGCAAAGGTTCTTGAGCCGTCATACAAAAAGGTCTGCAAAGAGCATCCGCGCCAGTGCGAGGTGATAAAGCAGTCGATGGACGAGCTTAAGGCCATCGAAGATCGCAGGGATACTTCGACAGATGCAGCGGCGGCGGCCTTCGGCAGACTGATGGCGGAGCTTTTCGTCATGCACGAGGATCACTGGCAAAATGATCTGCGCGCCTTCGGCATGTCGCTCGGGCAGTTTATCTATGTCATGGACGCGTGCGTCGATCTTAAAGGCGACAAAAGAGCATATAAGTATAACCCTTTCGTTTACCTGTATGGCAGGCTTGACGAGCGCGAGAGGTTCAGGTCTATCCTTGAGCTGCTGCTGGCCGACTGCGTAAGAAGCTTTGAGCGGCTGCCTATAGTTCAGGATGCGGACATAATAAAAAATATACTGTGCAGCGGCGTGTGGATAAAATTCGACCGCCACTACGGAACAGACAGTAAGTAAGGAGCAGTACCGAATGGCACGGGACCCCTATGAAGTCCTCGGCGTTTCGCGCAACGCGAGCGACGAGGAGATAAAAAAAGCCTACAGAGAGCTTGCAAAGAAATATCACCCCGACCGCAACCCGGGCAACGCCGAGGCTGCGGCAAAAATGAACGAAATCAATGCCGCTTACGATCAGATCAAAAACGGCGAGGCCGGTCAGTCCGGCGGCTACGGCGGATATAGCGGCTACGGCGGCTTCGGAGGTTTTTCCGGCTATGGTGCATACGAGCAGCCGCAGGAGCGCGCAGAGTGCCGCGCAGCCGTAAACTACATACGCAACGGCAGATACAACGAGGCGCTCACCGCACTTTCGCAGGTGCCGCTTGCCGAGCGTGACGGTCGCTGGTACTATCTCAGCGCCGTAGCCCACATGTATCTCGGAAACAAGATAAACGCCCTTGAGGATGCAAAGCGTGCGGTCGAGATAGACCCCGACAATCCGAGCTATCGCCAGCTTTTAAGCAGGCTGGAGAATAATGGGCGGTATTATCAGCAGTACAGCGGAAACTACAACAACTCCTGCTGCGTCTGCGACGATTGCTGCACTTCATATCTGTGCTGCTCGTGCCTGACCCCCTGGGGCGGTATGTGCTGCTGAAATAAAAATTTCCGGCTGAGGCAAAATCTCAGCCGTTTTTTTATTCAAAAATTCTGTCTATCGTCTCATTCGTAAACGCATCCAGCGCAGCAAAATCGACATGCGGGTTATACACGCGTTCAAGCTCATCGTGATACTCCTTTGCGCGTGAAAGGCAGCGCACCGCCTCGCCTGTAAGCCCATTTCGAAGCTTATCGCGCCGCCTGAGCTCCGGGCGTGCCGCACGCAATACGGCAGGATCAACAAGCGCATCCAGCCGCACATGCCGCCACGGCTCGCATATTTCCATCGCCGAGGCCGAAACGAAACCCAGGCCGTGTTCGGGCAGCAGCAGCGCATCCGGCTTCTCCGGACACAGCGGTGACAGGCAGAGTATCGTATCCGCGCCGCGCGCCGCTGCCTCCGAGCGCATCTCGGCAAGGTATACGTCCGCAAGGCCGCAGCGGTCGTCGAGAAGATATATTCGTTTACATAACTTATTAACTTCATCTGTCAATGTTAGCTCGCCCTTGCAGCTTATACAGCGAACAAAGCACCGCTTTTCGTGCGCAGCGGCAGCTTTCTTTTTTGCGCTTCCCAATTCATGCAGCGCAGCACTTCGTGCGCGTTTTCTCACCTTTTCAAGCGTATCGCTGCTTATGAGCCCAGGAATATCCGCACGTTCAACGCTGCCTGCCGCGGCAAGATAAGAATACGCCGTCTTATACATGGCTCGGTAAGCTGCCGTAAATTGCCCGATACGTACATCGCTTATTCTCTCACAGAAGCGCCCTAAGTTTACATAATCAGAATTATACGCAAAATTTTCAGGCTCACAGGCGTGCGGCGCGGTAGCGTCCGCAAACCCGAGTCTGAGCTCAGGTATATATACTGCATCGAGCGAGTCCGGGTCGCCCGAGCACAGGACACACTCTGTGTCATAGCCGTGCTCGGCAGCGGCCGAAGCTATACAGCGCATAAAACCCGATTTTCCGCCGCCGGGGCCTGCCTTTATGAGATGCAGAAAGTCACCCTCCCCACGGCAGAAGCCGCCGTAAAGCGAATAAAAGCCTGTGTCGGAGTTTGCTCCGAGATAATAATTGACATTCAATTTGCCTCACCTCCCTGCATTTTATGCCCGCAGGGATGTCCCCGGTGTTCGGAATTATTGACAATTCGGCTGTGCAATGATAAAATAACCGGGTATTTGCCGGTGTGGTGGAATGGTAGACACGGCGGACTTAAAATCCTCTGATGCTTGCGTCGTGCCGGTTCGAGTCCGGCCACCGGCACCATTTCGGAGCAAGCTATGTAAGGCTTGCTCCGTTTTTTCTTATTCGGAGAATCGTTTTTATGGCAAATTTTATCGAGATACATGACTTTGACGCGCCGGAGCTGGATGTCTATGCGCGCCTTACGGAGAATCAGCTGCTGTGCAGGCGCGACCCGGAAAACGCGATGTTTATCGCCGAAAGCCCAATGGTCATAGAGCGCGCGCTGGACGCGGGCTGTGTGCCGCTGTCGTTTTTGATGGAAACGAAGCACTCAGTCGGCAAGGCAAAGGAGCTTCTTTCGCGCTGCCCAGAGAACATAAATGTTTACACAGCCGGGCTTGAGGTGCTCACACAGCTTACGGGCTTCCACCTTACCCGCGGCATGCTGTGCGCAATGCTGCGCCCTAAGCTGCGCAGCATTGAGGAGGTCTGCCGCGGCGCAAGGCGCATAGCGGTTCTGGAAAATGTGATGAACCCGACCAACATCGGCGCGATCTTCCGCTCGGCAGCGGCGCTGGGCATGGACGCCGTGCTGCTGACGGCCGAGGGCAGCGATCCGCTGTACCGCCGTGCGGTGAGAGTCAGCATGGGCACTGTGTTCCAGGTGCCGTGGACGTATCTCGGCGCGGATTGGATGCAGGAGCTTTCCTCCCTCGGCTTTAAGACCGCCGCAATGGCGCTGACGGATAAGTCCCTGCCGATATACGATCCTGCTCCGGCAAAGGAAGAAAAGCTCGCCGTAGTCCTCGGAACAGAGGGCGACGGGCTTGCGGCAGAGACCGTCGCGGGATGCGACTACACGCTGCGCATCCCTATGTCGCACGGAGTGGACTCGTTAAACGTCGCCGCTGCGAGCGCCGTTGCGTTTTATCAATTGGGCGTCATGCACAAATTGTAGATCAGAAAAATCCGACCCTGCCGCATCTCAGCAAGGTCGGATATCTATAAGTTTATATTTTTCACATAAGCTATGGCCTTATCTCACGGCGTTGGTGAGCCTGTTCACAAACAGCGTGAAGCCGATGGCGAAAACAACGGCAAGCACACCGAACACCGCTTCGCTCGCTGTGAATGCTGCCATGCAGTAGCTTGAAACAACTGCTCCGACGAGACATACGATAACCGCCAGTGCAAAAAGTGTGGTCTTTTTCATAACTATTCCTCCGATATAATTTCAATTATTATTAATTATCTTCAGAAGAACTCAATTATATTCGGGCCCTGAATAGTGCTTGATTTCTTACTGTCTGTATTGTAGAATATATCGCAAGAAAAGTAAAGCTGTTGATCGTTATGGCAGCTTTAAGTATTGCTTAAAGGAGAGCGTCATGGAAACAGCGAGGTGCAGAGCATTTTTGGCCGCGGCAGATACGGGTAGCTTTTCAAAGGCCGCCGAGCTTTTGAGCTACACCCCATCGGGTGTGAGCCAGCTCGTCAGCGCCCTTGAAGCGGATATCGGCTATCCCCTGCTTCGGCGCACAAATAAAGGCGTCACGGTAACTGCCGAGGGTGAAATGCTCGTTCCCGCAATACGTGAATTTTTAAACAGTGAGAATACCATATATCAGCTCGCGGCAGACACTAAAGGGTTGCTCATAGGCAGCGTGACCATCGCCTCGTATTCGAGCATAGCCACGCACTGGCTGCCGGAGGTCATAAGCCGCTTTCAGAGCGACTATCCGCAGATAAAGATCACCCTGCTTGAGGGCATACGGCAGGAGGTCATAAAATGGCTGGACGAAAAGGCCGCCGATATCGCCTTCACGAGCTACCGTGAGCCGTTCCCGTATGACTGGATACCTCTGTCTGAGGACAGGATGATGGCACTTCTGCCGAAGGATCATCCCTGCGCGGGACTTGACAGCTTCCCGTTTGAGCTTTGCCGCAACGAAAAGCTCATTCTGCCCGGCTTTGGGCACGATGATGACGTTATCCCTCTGTTTGAAGAATTCGGTATTGAGCCGGATATACGCTTTTCAACTGTTGAGAGCTTTTCAGCGCTGCAAATGGTCGAAAAGGGGCTCGGTATAAGCATCATGAACGAGCTTATAACGCGCAACTGGCCATGCGAGGTCGTGAAGATCCCCATCTCCCCGCCAAGGAGCATAAGCTTCGGCATGGCACTTAACGATCTCAAGCGCTCCTCCCCCGCCGTGCGGCGTTTTGTCAGATACGCGGAGGATATCATAAAAAACATTGCGAAAAATTAACAGAAAGGTTTTGTTAAAATTGTTACCCCGTTTAAAGGCGAAAAACTGCCTGAGTATCCTCCTCGGCAGCGCGATACTCGCTTTCGGCCTGTACAACATCCACTCCATCTCCGGCGTGACCGAGGGCGGCGTTCTCGGCCTTACGCTGCTGCTCGAGCACCGGCTCGGCATTTCCCCGTCGGTAAGCGGCCTTGTACTAAACGGTGCGTGCTATCTGCTGGGCTTTAAGCTGCTGGGCAGGGAATTTATCGCCTACTCGATCATAGCGGGCGGCGGCTTTTCAGTATTCTACGCGATATTCGAGCGTTTTCCCCCGCTTTGGCCGCAGATAGCGCAGATGCCGCTTCTTGCGGCGATAGTCGGCTCGCTGTTTATCGGTGTCGGCGTCGGACTGTGCGTAAGGGCAAACTCCGCACCGACAGGCGACGATTCGCTCGCGCTGAGCCTGTCGCACCTGTTCAAGGTCGGCATACAGTGGGTGTATCTGCTCTCGGACCTCATAGTCCTCGCCCTGTCGCTGACGTATATCCCGTTTAACAAGATCATTTACTCCCTTTTGACGGTCATTCTCTCCGGCCAGCTTATAGGCTTTATCCAAAAGGCCGGGAAGCCAAAGCAGGCCGCTGATACCGAAAATGCGTAAAAAAAGCTCCGCATACAGTGTATGCGGAGTTTTTTTGATGCTAAAATAATAAGCTCATTTTTGTTTTTTCACAGAAAACATTGGGCCGTCGGGGCTGCTTATTACTCCCGCACAGTCCGGTGGGATATCATACGATCCGCGCCCCCTTCGGTGTGCAAAAATAGCCGCTTTGGTCATCCGTTCGCTCAATGCCGAGCGGTGCAAGGTCAATACCCCGTTTCAAAAATTCATTATAGCTTTCAAGCATAATAAAAACCGACGGCACTCGGCCGAATAGCCGAATGCCGTTCTTTCATGTATTAATTACTTTGCGGCCTTTGCCTTCTCGCACAGGGCGGTGAAAGCGGCGGGATCGTGGATGGCGGTCTCGGACAGCATCTTGCGGTTCATGTCGATGCCGGCGAGCTTCAGGCCGTGCATGAAGGTGGAGTAGTTCATACCGTTTGCCTTGCATGCCGCGCTGATACGGGTGATCCACAGCTGACGGAAGTCGCGCTTTTTCTGCTTGCGGCCGACGTATGCGTAGCGGCCGGACTTCATCATCTGCTCCTGAGCCATCTTGTAGTGGCGGGACTTGTTGCCCCAGTAGCCCTTTGCCAGGCCAAGGATCTTATTTCTATGTTTACGGGTCATCATTGCGCCCTTAACTCTTGCCATTTGTAATTCCTCCTATCAGTAACAGTCAGCCCTTATTATTTATAAGGGATCATCTTTTTGATGGTTGCCTCGTTGGTAACGTCGGCGATAGCGCCGGAACGCAGGCGACGGCAGCGCTTGGTGTCCTTCTTGGTGAGGATATGGCTCTTGAACGCATGTGCGCGCTTTACTTTACCGGTCTTGGTGAGATTGAATCTCTTCTTAGCACCGCTATGGGTCTTAAGTTTAGGCATAGTTGTTTTCTCCTTCCGTATGCTGCTATTATCAGAATTTCTGTCTGTAATAACCTATCACTTGTTTTCCCCCGCCTTTGCAGCGGCCTCAGCCTCGGCCTGCTTTTTGGCGGCTTCCTTCTGCGCCTTCTTGACTGCCGCGGCAGACTTCGGCGACAGGAACATGGACATGTTGCGCCCTTCGAGCTTGGGAGCCTTATCAAGGTTTGCAACCTCTTCGCATTTTGCAGCGAAGTCGCGCAGGATGACCTCACCCAAATGAGTGTGCGCCATTTCTCTGCCGCGGAAGCGGATCGAGACCTTGACCCTGTCTCCGTCAGCAAGGAACTTGAGCGCGCTCTTGAGCTTGGTGTTCAGGTCGTTCTCGCCGATGCCGGGGGACATGCGGATCTCCTTGACCTCCATGACGCGCTGGTTCTTCTTGGCTTCCTTTTCGCGCTTGGACTGCTCAAAGCGGTACTTGCCGTAGTCCATGATCTTGCAGACGGGGGGCTTTGCCATAGGGGATATCTTGACCAGGTCAAGCTCCTTCTCCTCCGCAATTTTCATGGCGGCCTCCGCGGACATTATTCCAAGCTGCTCGCCGTCGTCACCGATAACGCGTATTTCCTTGTCGAGGATCTCTTCATTGATCTCATGATTCACGCTTGCGATTGTAAAACACCTCCATAATGCAAAAAACGGATGCCTGACAGCATCCGCGCAAACAAAGCCCCGTTCGGGACGATGCTATTTACCGGGGCGCGCCTTTTGCGGCCCGGTGAGGTCGGGGATGCCGTACCTACTTTGTTTTCAGCTTTATTAATATATCAGCCCTCACGCTGATTGTCAATACCCTTTTTCGATAATTCACGGCGGAGATATCTCCGCCGTGAGCGTTTTAATCATCGCTTTTCTTATGAAAAGCGTAATAAGCAAAATATGCCGCCGCGCTGCCCGTGAACACGCTCCATATGCTTGCCCAGCTCTGCGAGCGCGGAGCGATAAAATATGATCCGACGGCCAGCAGCGCCGCCGATATGATAAGACCGATTATACTGAGCGCTCTGCCCGGCTTACGCATTTGCGCACCGCCCCTTCTCAGTAGCTTTCGCCGTCGGCAGAGTTCCCGGCGCTCTCATGCTCAAGCTCCATTGCGAGCTTGACTATTCGGCTCGTGCCGAGGCGGGTAGCGCCGAGGGCGATGAAGTCCTCCGCATCCTTGAGCGAGGCGATTCCTCCGGCCGCCTTGACCTGAAGGCTGTCCGGGCTGCAGCGGCGCAGAAGCTCAACATCGTGGCGCGTGGCGCCGCCCTTGCTGAAGCCGGTCGAGGTTTTTATGAAATCGGCGCCGCACTCTGACACTATGGTACACAGGCGCATTTTCTCCTCATCCGTCAGCAGGCAGCACTCGATTATTACCTTGAGGACCTTGCCGAGGCAGGAGCGGCGCACGGCCTTTATATCCTCGGCGACATCCTCCCAGCAGCCATCCTTGACCATGGAGAGATTGATGACCATGTCGATCTCATCTGCGCCGTTTGCCACGGCGTCGGCAGTTTCAAAGGCTTTTGCGGCCGTGGACATATAGCCGTTCGGAAAGCCTATAACGGTGCATATTTTCATCCTGTCTCCGACATAGCGCTTTGCGCCGGGAACGTGGCATGGCGGGATGCATACCGATGCGCAGCCGTATTTTATCGCCTGGTCGCAGAGCTTTCTGATCTCGGCCTCGGTGCAGTCGACACGCAGCAGAGTATGGTCGCAGTAAGCGAGAAGTTCTTTTATATCCATAAGTTTTATCCCTTTCAGTAATAATGTTGACACCATTATATTTCATTCCGGCGGCATATTCAAGCGTTTATCCTTAATATACTCTAACAAAAAACATTGACAAGGACAGGAATGGATATATGGATGAAAACACAAGCACAAATTTTGCACAGCTTATAGGCGCGATGACCGCGCCCCCGGTTTTTTCGCACGCATCCCGCGGCAAGAGCTTCTATACCTTCCCGCTTGAGGTCGCACGGCTGTCCGGCACGGCGGACACTATAAACATAATTGCGCGTGAAGAGCTTCTGAGCGCCGTGGAGGCTTCGGATGTCGATAAGCTCTGTGTCACGGGCGAGCTGAGATCTTTCAACAACAAAAGCGGCGATGGCGCAAAGCTCGTCATAACGGTTTTTGCAAAGGATATCTGCCGCTGCGGCGGCAATGACGTAAATCTTATCCGTCTTACCGGCACGCTGTGCAAGCCGCCGAATCTGCGCGTAACGCCGATGGGCAGAGATATCTGCGATCTGATGCTGGCCGTCAACCGAAAATACGGGCGCTCTGACTATCTGCCGTGCATAACATGGGGGCTCAAAGCGCGTGAGGCCTCCTACTGGGATACGGGCACAACGGTTTCTCTCGAGGGGCGCATACAAAGCCGCAGCTATATAAAGCTCATCGGCGGCGAGCCGGTCGAGAAAACTGCCTTCGAGGTCTCGGTAACGGAGATCGAGGAGCTCACAGATCGTTGAGGCAGATATCCTCAAGGCTCTCGCGGCGCACGGCAACATAGCTTTCACCGCCGCGGAGCATGACTATCGGCGGGCGCGGAACGCGGTTGTAATTTGAAGCCATGGAGTAGTTATAAGCGCCCGTGGTGCACACGGCGACGATATCGCCGCGCTTAATATCCGCGGGAAGCAGGATATCCTCCCGGATTATATCCCCGCTTTCGCAGCAGCGGCCGACGAGCGAGCAGCGCATCATTTCGGTGTTTTCCGTCTGCTTTGCCGCAAGACATGTATGCTGCGCACGATACAGCGCATAGCGCGGATTATCCGTCATGCCGCCGTCTATAGAAACATATGTTTTATAGCCTGGTATATGCTTTACAGCGCCCACGGTGTAAAGCGTCATACCGGCGTCGGCAACGATGGCTCTTCCCGGCTCCATGTGTATATCCGGCATTTTTATGCCGAGCGATGCGCACTCATTCCTTGCGGCCTGCGCCACCTGAGCGATTTTTTCTTCGACGTTGAGATACGGGTCGGTATCGACATATCTCACGCCGTAGCCGCCGCCGAGGTCGAGCTCCTGCGCTTCATAGCCGTACTTATCCTTTATATGCGCTATGAACCCGAGCATTATCACAGCCGCTCTTTCAAAAACATCCTCGGCAAACACCTGAGAACCGACATGACAGTGAAACCCTCTGAGCTCTATATGCTTCATCCCCAGTGCCGAGGCCGTAAAGGTCTCGGCCTGTCCCGTTTCTATGGCGACGCCGAATTTTGAATCGACCTTGCCCGTGGAAATTGCCTCGTAGGTGTGCGGGTCAATGCCCGGCGTCAGGCGCAGCATGAGCTTCTGTGTTATTCCGCGCTTTGCCGCTTCCGCCTCTACAGCCTCAAGCTCCTCTTCATTATCAACAACAAAGCAGCCAACGCCCTTATCCATGGCAAAGCGTATATCGGAGTCTGTCTTGTTATTGCCGTGGAAATACGCGTTTTCCATCGGATACCCGGCGGCCGCGGCCGTATATATCTCGCCGCTTGAGACAACATCTATACCCATTTCCTCCTCGCGCATTATCTCATAAATACGCTTAAAGGAATTTGCCTTGCTAGCGTAAAGCACCTTTGCATTGTCTCCGAAATACTTTTTGAATGCACGGCAATAGACTCTGCAATTATGGCGCAGCCTGTCCTCATCCATGAGGTACAGAGGCGTTGCATATCTTTCGGCAAGCATCTCCGTATCCTGCCCCGCAAAGAGGAGCACGCCGTCCTCACCGCGGCTTATGTTATCGCATATCGTACTCATATCGTAATATCAGCCCTTTACTTTCTCGGCGGGATTATCTCTATCCAGTAGCCGTCGGGGTCTTCGAGAAAGTAGATGCCCATTTTCGGGTTTTCAAAGCATATGCAGCCGAGCTTGGAGTGCTTTTCGTGGGCTTTCTCCATATCGTCGGCCATGAACGCCAGGTGAAACTCCTGCTCGCCGAGGTCGTAGGGCGTATCGCGGCCGCGCAGCCATGTCAGCTCGAGGGTGAAGTCCGTCGCGCCGTCGCCGAGGTAAACAAGCTTGTAGCTGCCGTCGGCGGCATTTTTTTCGCGCACCGGCTTGAGTCCTAACGCCTCATCATAGAATTTGAGGCTGCGCTCAAGGTCAAACACGTTGAAATTAAAATGGTTGAATGAAAACATCACCGCACCTCCTGTTCAATTTGAGTTTATTACATATATACTAATTTCGCAAGTACTTTTTATAACATTTGCACTAAATGTGAATTGAAAAACTTATTGGCATTTGCCTCTCGGTGCTTTATAATGTAAGTTGAAAAAAACATTATGTGCGGAGTGCTGATATGAACTATTCCGAACTCATAGATAAATATGTTCCGGCGGACGATGTTTTTCTTTTTAACACCGGCTGCGCGGAAAAGGCCTGGCTGCTGCTCGGCTGCCGGTATATTGAGAATGCGAAAATGCACCGATTCGCCGTTTGGGCTCCGAACGCAAAAAGCGTGTCGCTCGTCGGTGATTTTAACGGCTGGGATCCGTTGCGCACTCCGATGGAAAAGCGCGGCGGTATCTGGTACTGTTTCGTTGAGGGGCTTCGTAACGGCGATCTGTATAAATACTGCGTGACTACGGCCGCGGGCAAGGTCGTATGGAAGTCCGATCCCTTTGCGCAGTGGTCGCAGTCAGGTGTGAACACAGCGTCCATGGTTTGGACTGGTTCGCACGTCTGGCGCGATGAGGTTTTTATGCAGAATCGTGCAAAGAGGAACTGTTTTGAAAGCCCGATGTCTATATATGAAATGCATCTCGGCTCGTGGAAAACGCCGGAGGGCGGCGTGAATTACGCCTCCATCGCACCGCTTCTTGCGCAATACTGCGTCGATATGGGCTTTACACACATTGAGCTCATGCCGCTGACGGAGTACCCCTACCCCGGCTCGTGGGGCTATCAGGTGACGGGCTACTACGCGCCGACGAGCCGCTACGGAACACCGGACGAGTTTTCCGAGTTTATCGACACCCTGCATAATGCCGGCATCGGTGTTATCATGGACTGGGTACCCGCGCATTTTCCGCGTGACGAGCACGGCCTTGCCGAGTTTGACGGCACGCGTCTTTTCGAGTGCAAGGAGGCGCGTATGGCCTCGCACCCCGAGTGGGGCACGCTTATATTTGACTATGAAATGCCGGAGGTTCAGTCATTTCTCATATCCTCGGCCTGCTTTTTCTTTGAAAAATACCACATTGACGGCATCCGCGTCGATGCGGTATCCTCAATGCTCTATTTAGACTACGGCCGCAGGGAGGGTGAATATACGAAAAACCGCAACGGCGGGAACATCAATCTCGGTGCTGTGAGCTTTCTCAAAAAGCTCAACACCGCTGTTCTGTCGAGCTTCCCCGGCGCCGTCACTATTGCCGAAGAGTCGACGGCCTATCCCATGGTGACGATGCCGCCTTCTGTCGGCGGGCTCGGCTTCAGCTTCAAGTGGGACATGGGATATATGCACGATACGCTCGACTATTTTTCGACAGATCCCCTGTTCCGCAAGGGCAATCACGATAAGCTGACATTCTCCATGATGTACGCATTTTCGGAAAACTTCATCCTTGCCTACTCTCACGACGAGGTGGTACACGGAAAAAAATCTATGCTGGACAAAATGTTCGGCAGCTACGAGCAGAAGTTTGCGACTCTGCGCGCGCTGTACGGCTATCAGTTTGCCCATCCCGGAAAAAAGCTGTGCTTCATGGGCTCGGAGTTCGGGCAGTTTATCGAGTGGAACTATCAGAAGGAGCTTGACTGGCTGCTGCTTGAATATCCCATGCACGAAAAGCTGCGCGAATACTATGCCGCACTCAACAGGATCTATCGCGCATGCCCCGCGCTGTACGAGATAGACAAGTCATGGGACGGCTTTAAGTGGCTCAACGTAAACGACAGCGCGCTCAGCTCAATAGCCTTCCTGCGTTCGGCAAGGCCGGAGAGCGAAAGCTATCTTGTCTGCGCCTGCAACTTCATCCCCAATGGACACAAGGCATTTGTTATAGGGCTTCCCAAACCCGGCACTCTGCGCGAAGTGCTCTCGAGCGACGATGTGAAATTCGGCGGTGGTGGTTTACATAACCTGAAAATCATGCGCAGCCGAGACATCGGCTTTGATGACCTGCCATACAGCGCGGTAATAGATCTCCCGCCGCTCTCTACCGTTTATTTTGAATACGTTCCGGAAAGGATGGCTGATAAAAATGAAAAAGCAGTTCAGAAGCATTCTAAATGAAAAAGGCCGCAAGGAGCTGCCGAATATTCTTCTCGCCGCAGCCGAGTGCGCTCCGCTTTCCAAAACAGGCGGCCTTGCCGACGTCGTCGGAACGCTTCCGAAGGCACTTAAAAAGCTCGGCTTCGATGCAAGAGTCATCACACCGTATCACCGCTGCATAAAGAATAAGTACGCAGACCGCGTCGAGCATATGTTCGATTTTTATGTAAACCTTGGCTGGCGCACGCAGTACTGCGGCATAGAGCGTCTCATGCTCGACGATGTGTGCATTTATCTTGTTGACAGCGAGTTTTACTTCGGCGATAAAATTTACCGCGGCGGTCAGGCCGAGGGCGAGCAATACGCCTTCTTCACCCGCGCCGTGCTCGATGCAATACCGAATCTCGGCTTCACCCCCGACATAGTCCACTGCAACGACTGGCACACGGCCATGCTGCCGATGCTCGCAAAGACGCAGTACGGCGGCGCGATGCAGAGCTCGCTGCGCTGGCTTCTGACGATACACAACATTGCGTATCAGGGAAAATTCGGCTTTGAATATGTCCAGGATCTGCTGGGTGTCGAGGATAAATACTACACGCCCGAGTTTATGGAGCTCAACGGCTGTGCAAGCTTTCTAAAGGCCGGCTGCGTGTTTGCCGACAGGATAAACACCGTAAGCCCCACCTATGCAAACGAGATCAAAACCGCCTATTTCGGCGAGGGACTCGAGGGCATTTTATCGGCGCGCTCAAACGAGCTTTCAGGCATAATAAACGGAATTGACACAAAGGTTTTTAATCCATACACCGATCCCGCTCTGCCGGCAAGATATCATAAGGGCAGACTAAGCGGCAAAAAATTATGTAAACTTGCGCTTCAGCGCGATTTCGGGCTGGAGCAGCGCGAGGATGCACCCATATTCGCAATGGTCACACGCATGACCGAGCAGAAGGGCTTTGACCTTGTCGAGCGCATGCTCGATGAGCTCATGCAGTATAACGACATGCAGTTTTTCGTGCTCGGCAGCGGCGATAAGGACTATGAGGACTTTATGCGCAATGCCGAGTCTCGATACAAAGGGAGGCTGTGCGCGTTTATAGGTTATAACGAAGAGTTATCGCACCGTGTGTACGCCGGCGCGGATTTCCTGCTCATGCCCTCACGCTTTGAGCCCTGCGGTCTTTCGCAGATGATCGCCATGCGCTACGGTACATTGCCCATAGTGCGCGAGACGGGCGGTCTAAAGGATTCTGTAAAACCCTATAATCGCTACACCGGCGAGGGCACAGGCTTCTCCTTTGCCGATTTTAACGCGCACGAAATGAAGGACGCGGTGCTGCTCGCGCTTGAATGCTATCACAAGCCCGAGGTCATGAAATCGCTCATTCGCCAGGCCATGGAGGCCGACTTCAGCTTTGACCGGTCCTCTGAAGAATACGCTATGCTTTATCTATGGATGCTCTGATAAGAAAAGTCAACACATACGGCGGCTATGACGAGCACTGGCACGACGGGCGGCTGTACATTGAATATTACGATAAAGAAATTTACGGTGTGGCCTTCGAGCGCGGACATTGGACTCCTCTCGGCAGTACGACCGAGCACGAACAAATCTATCTTGTCTCTGCGGCAGCTATAGGAAATGCAATTGATAATTGCACACGCTGCGGCTATCCTGTGCAGAAAGTTTTCGAGTTTCTGCCCGAGGATCGCTCGGCACTCATACCGGCGGAGCTTTTCCGTGCGCTTATGGACGATATGGGGCTCGGCATAGACGACGCGCTGAACGTCGTCGTACGCTCTTTCGGCGCATCTCTTACGTCGCATCCGGAGCGCGAGTGGCTCACGGCTATTCAGCCGAGAACGGCATTTCTTGATAAGCTGCTGCGCGATGAGCTCAAAATACGCGGCCTTGCATGGCACGACGCATATGACAGCGCATTTCGCACGCCACTCGGCGCTGTCGAGGAGGGCACGAAGCTCACACTCTCCGTCGTCAGCTTCGGCGGGGTCGAGTCGGCCTCGCTCTGCATCTATGGCGACAGTTTCCGTGAAGAACTTGCGATGCGGCGATCGGGAAACACATTCTCCGTGAGCTTTGCAGCGCCCTCCCCTGCCGCGCTGTTTTATAAGTTCAGGCTCGGCGAGAAGTTCCTGTGCCCGTCCGATAACAGGCACAGCTCCCGCGTCTGCGGCGGAGAGGCCGAAGGCTTCCGCCTCACTGTATATAAGCGTGGCTTTGAAACGCCCGAAAAGTTCCGGCGCAGCATCATGTATCAGGTTTTCCCCGACCGCTTCGGCTTTTCCGACGACGGCACGGCGCAGGCGGGTATAGAATATCACCGCCGCCTCGGGCAAACTCCCGAAATGCACGGCAGCTTATCCGAGCCCGTCAAGTGGCAGCCGCGCGAGGGCGAAAAGGACTACGCCCCCGACGATTTTTACGGGGGAACTCTCAAGGGCATAAGGTCAAAGCTGCAATATCTCAAGAATCTCGGCATAGGCACACTGTACTTAAATCCGATTGTCGAGGCTCGGTCAAACCATCGATACGATACCTCAAGCTATGAAAACGTTGACCCGATACTCGGCAGCGTCTACGATTATGTAAACCTTTGTGCCGAAGCAGAAAAACTCGATATATATCTTATAAACGACGGCGTTTTTTCTCACACGGGAGCCGACAGCGTATATTTCGACCGCTTCGGCAGCTACGGCGGAGCAGGCGCATACGCAAGCAGGCAGTCAAAGTATTTCGGCTGGTTCGACTTCCGCTCGTACCCCGACGATTACCGCTGCTGGTGGGGCTTTAAAGACCTCCCCGAGGTCAACGAGGAGAATAAAAGCTGGCAGAATTATATTATCCGCTCCGACGACAGCATCGTGAAGCTTTGGCTGCGGCGCGGCGCGAGCGGCTGGCGGCTCGACGTTGCCGATGAGCTGCCCGACGATGTGCTTGCGCTCATACGAGAATCGGCAAAGGCGGAAAAGCCCGACTGTGCGATAATCGGCGAAGTATGGGAGGATGCCGTTCTCAAAGTAAGCTACGGCCACCGGCGAAATTATGCCCTGGGCTATTCGCTCGACAGCGTGATGAACTATCCCTTCCGCAACGCTGTTATAAGCTTTGCCAGAGGTGAGACGGATGCCTTCAGTCTGCGCGATTTTCTGCTCTCGCAGCAGCATAATTACCCCATGCCCATGTATATGGCTCTCATGAATCTTCTGTCCTCGCACGATGTTGAGAGGCTGCACTCGGCGCTCGGCGCGGACTGCGAGCTCAAATCGCTCGACCGTGCGGCTCAGGCATCGTTCAGGCTCACGCCGGAGCAGTCGGAGAAGGCCGACAGGCTTCAGAAGCTGTGTGCGGCAATACAATACTGCGTTCCGGGCGTGCCCTGCCTTTACTACGGCGACGAGGAATGCCTTGACGGCGCGGGCGATCCCTTCAATCGCGCGCCGTTTGAGCCGTCGGGAATTGGTTTACATAATTTTTATGCAGAGCTCGGTAAAACGCGTAACGGCAGCGAGGCTCTCAAATCCGGCAGTGCAAGGTTTTACGCTCCAACACCCGATGTGCTGATGATATTGCGTGAGGCCGAAAATGACCGCGTTCTCTGCGTTATTAACCGCGGGAGCAATGATTTAAGTCTTCGTGATTATAGCTTTGCAGACTATAAGGACTGCACAGTGCCTCCCTGCTCGGCGGAGATATATAAGTTAACATAATTTCGAGGTGTGTATATGGATTACAAAGACGTTCTCGCAAACGCCAAGAAGAATATCGGCCCGAACTGCAAGGTCTGCCCCGAGTGCAACGGCCTTGCCTGCGGCAATCTGATGCCCGGTCCGGGCTCGAAAGCGCCCGGCAACGGCGCGAACGACAACTGGAAGGCATGGCGTAGCATCAAGCTCAACATGGATACCATTTTCCCGGACGAGCCTGTGGACACAGGCATTGAGTTCATCGGCAGGCACTTTTCCATGCCGCTCATTTCCGCTCCGGTGGGCTCGCTGAAGGCGCAGTATAATCCCACGGACGATATCCGCGACTTTAACGAATGCTGCGCCGCAGCCGCCGAAATTTGCGGCATTGCGTCGAGCTTCGGCGACGGGCTTGACTCGAGAGTGTTCCCCCACGGCTGCGAGACCTCGAAAAAGCACGGAGGCATCGCCATCCCCGTGATAAATCCTCTGAGCATGGATACGATAAAGCTGAATCTCGACATGGCAAACGAGGCCATGCCTTTTGCCGTATCGCTCGTTGTTGACTCTGCGGGGCTTCCGCATCTTAAAAAGGCAAGCCCCGAAGCGGGAAGCAAGAGCGTCGAGCAGCTCAGAGAGCTGTGCGAATACGCGAAAATGCCCGTGATAATAAAGGGCGTTATGACCGTTCGCGGCGCAGTCAAGGCGGCCGATGCGGGAGC
>CALBGG010000011.1 GCA_937893605.1 uncultured Clostridia bacterium | reverse complement strand
CCACGGGGCAAAAGACTTTTTACAGGGCGGCTTTTCCCTATGTTGCACCGCCCTTCGGTGGGGTGTTCGCGTTTATTCTTCCGTATCGGTATCAACGGGCTCGACTTCAGACTCAGCGGCAGAAGAGACGGGCGCGGCCGCCGGAGTCTTCATTTTGCGGTTTATGGCGATAACGTTTTGCACCAGCAGTATCGCCATCATGACAAATTCATAGGTCACTCGCAGAACGAGCGGGCCGAGCAGCATGATGCACAGACCGTATAGGAAGGTGCTCTGCGTGAATGTCGTGCCGAAGTAGCCGTAGTATTCAAACTTCCCGAACATGAGCAGGAAGCCGACGAATATGCACAGGCATGTCAGCAGAACAAAAATGAACTTGGTCAGAGCTTCGATGTAAAAAGTCTTGAAGTTGAAAAAATCGTGCAGGAACTGCAAAAATTTATTCCCGAGATTACCGTCATATTTCCTCGGCAATATCCGTATGCAGATAAAAACCGTTGCCGCGACTGCGAGCACTATCCCGATGGCTATTAATGTTTCCATAGCGCGCCTCCTTTATATATAAATTAAGTATATCAGATATATAAAATAACGGCAAGCACTTAAAACATAATTATAAGTGCTCGGGGGACGGGGTATGATATTGATTTAACAAAAGATAAAGAATGGCAATTTTGCAAGCAGAAATTGTGCAAATAATCAAATGTGTCAGAAAAACGAAAAAATGCGTTGCATTTCACGTTAACTTGGTGTTAAATAATAATGTTATAAAATAGAGTGACTTGATGCTGTTAGAGGAAAGGCTTATGAACTTTGCGGATATTTTATCGGTGCTGGGCGGAGCTGCGCTCGGACTGACCGTTGCGTATATCAATATGCGTATAAGCAAAGCCAATATGAATGCGTCCAATATGGCGGCTGTCATGGGTGTGAACATGCTGCGGCTGCTGCTTGACGCAGCGGCGCTTGCCGTATGCTATTTTGTCTGCGGGGCGTATGAGCTTCCGATGATGGCGACGCTTATTGCCGCCGCCGTAGGGCTGTCGGTCGGCGGAATGGTATTTTTAAGAATCATGGTAAAGAAAACTCAGCCGCAAAGCAAAGAAAAAGCGGACGGAGGTGAAAGAAATTGAAAGAATTTTTTGAGAACTTTTTAATGCCTACCAAGACGATCTACTCTATGTGGGCGATCATGGCGGTAATACTGCTGTTTTGCTTCATAGCGACGCGGAAGATGAAGGATGTGCCCGGACCGCTGCAAAATATAGCGGAGATGGCGGTGTCCGGACTTTTGAACTTCTTCTCCGAGGTTTTGGGGGAGAAAAAGGCGCGGCACTATTTCCCGATGCTTGCGTCGTTTTTCATACTCATAATCGTCTGCAACTATTCGGGACTTATCCCGGGAGCCGGCGAGCTGTTCACGGTTCCGACCTCGGTGCTGACGGTAACGGCCGCGCTGTCGACGATCTCGTTCGTTGCTATCCAGTCGTCTGGCATAAAAAAGCACGGCGTAGGCAAGTATCTGGGCACGTTTTTCAAGCCCTTTGCGTTTCTGTTCCCGATCCTTATTCTGGAGCAGTTTACACGCCCGCTGTCCATGGCATTGCGACTGTACGGCAACATCTACGGCGAGGAGCTGGCGGCGGAAACGCTGTTCGGCCTGTTCCCCGTGGGACTGCCCATAGTCATGCATATACTGAGTCTTCTGTTCTGCTTCATTCAGGCGATGGTCTTTACGATGCTGCTTGCGGTGTTCATAAACGAAGCGACCGAGGACGAAGAATAAAATAGTAAACACATACACAATTATAGGAGGAAACACAAATGTCAATAGCACAGGGTCTTATCGCAATAGGCGTAGCGCTGGCCATCGGCCTGAGCACGATAGGCGTCGGCATCGGCCAGGGTCTCGCGGCGTCCAAGGCGCTTGAAGGCATGGCGCGTCAGCCGGATATGAAGGGTCAGCTCCAGTCGGTCATGATCCTCGCAATGGGCTTTATGGAAGCGCTGGCTATTTACGGTCTGGTCATCGCATTCATGCTTATTGCCAAGATGTAATTTGAAGAAAAGACATCTTGAAAGGGGGAGACCGGATTGATTTTAGACATAGTAGGACTTCAGATCAGCGTACCTGAGTTCATACTGACTATTATCAGCTTCTTCCTGTTTATGTTCCTGTTGAACAAGATACTTCTCAAGCCTGTCCTGAGCTTCATGGATGCGCGTAAGGCACGGATAGATGCGGGACTTGCCGAGGGCAAAAAGGCCGAGGCGGCACTTGAGGAGAACAAAGCAAAACTTGCACAGGAGCTTGCTCAGACCGGCGCCGACGCGAGAGGCGTGATAAACGCCGCACGCAGCGATGCCGAGAAGGCAAAGGGCGAGGCGCTCAGCGCCGCCCATGCCGAGGCCGAGCAGCTTCATAAAAACGTTCGTGAGCGAGTGAAAAGCGAGGAGCAGGCAGCCGTTAACGAAATTGAAGGCAGCATGTCCGAGCTCGTAACGCTTCTGTCAGACCGGCTGATCGGCAGCAGCGCCGAGGATAACAAGGCACTCATAGACGAATGCGTAGGCAAGAGCAAGGAATGATCCCAATGTATAACAGGAATCACAGGAAAGGAGGGATAGTTCTCAAGTGGAAATCTTATGGAAGATAGTTAACTTTATCATACTGTTTGGCGCTCTGTATTTTATCTGCCGGAAGATGAATCTTTTCGACAAGATGTTCGGCAGCCGCAGACGCGGTATAGGCGAGGATATAGAAAGCTCCGAGAAAGCCAAGGCTCAGGCCAAAGCCCTCGGCGAGGATATCGACAAAGCCCGAGCCGAGAATGAAGAGCGCAAGCAGCAGCTTCTCAATGATGCCGAAGCCCGGGCCAAGGCCGACGGCGAGGCAATAGCAGCCTCCGGTGAGGAGGAAGCGAAAAGCCTCATCGCAAACGCGGAAAAGAGCGAAGACCAGCTCATGGCTCAGATGCGCGACAGGGTGTCATCGGACGCCGTTCGCCGAGTGGCGGAGATAACGGCCGATGTACTTCGCAGCGGCAACTTTGAGAACTCCAAGCAGGCGCTGAACGATAAGTTTATAGAACAAATAAAAGAATTGGTATCGGCAATGCCGAGTGACATTTTGAATATGAATGAACTGAAAAAACTTGACATTTCAATAAAGAGCGCGCAGCCGCTGAGCGACGAAGAAATGAAGAAGCTCACGCAGATCATATGCGAGACCTTTATCTCATGCCATAATGAGGTCGATACGGACGTGATAGGCGGCGTACGAATGCAGGTGGGCGATACCGTGTATGACGGCACACTCGCGCACACGCTCGACAGGCTTAGCCAGGATGTTGAAGACAACACCCGTCAGAGCGACAGCCAGATGAGATCTATCGCCGACGGCATCAAGCAGCAGCTTGAGAAGGTAAACGGCGATATAGACGTGTTCCAGACCGGCGAGGTGCTCACCCTCGGCGACGGTATCTGCCGCGTATCCGGCCTTGCCGACGTTATGGCGGGCGAGATGCTCGAGTTCCCCGGCGGACTCAAGGGCATGGTACAGGATCTGGACAAGAACAATGTCGGCGTCGTCCTGCTCGGACCGTTCGGCCATCTGCAGGAGGGCGACAGCGTTCGCCGCACCGGCCGTATTGTCGAGGTTCCCGTCGGCGAAGCTCTTATCGGACGCGTGGTCGACGCTATGGGCAGCCCCATCGACGGCAAGGGTCCCATCAAGAGCGACTCCTTCCGTCCGGTCGAGAGCCCGGCACCGAGCGTGCTTGCAAGACAGCCTGTCTCCGTGCCCATGCAGACAGGACTCAAGGCCATCGACGCGCTCGTGCCTATCGGCCGCGGCCAGCGAGAGCTTATCATCGGTGACCGTCAGACCGGCAAGACCGCAATAGCGCTTGACACTATCATAAACCAGAAGGGCAAGGACGTTATCTGCATCTACGTCGCCATCGGTCAGAAGGAATCGACCGTTGCCGGCGTTGTTGAAAAGCTTCGCAGCCACGGCGCTATGGATTACACCATCGTAGTTTCCGCAACGGCCGCCGAGCCCGCCCCGATGCTGTACATAGCGCCTTACGCGGGCGCTGCAATGGGCGAATACTTCATGTACAAGGGCAAGGATGTCCTCATTATATATGATGACCTGAGCAAGCAGGCCACCGCTTACCGCGAGCTTTCTCTGCTGCTTCAGAGACCGCCCGGACGCGAAGCATACCCCGGCGACGTTTTCTACCTGCACTCCAGACTTCTTGAGCGTGCGGCGCGACTGAGTGATGATGCCGGCGGCGGCAGCATGACCGCACTGCCCATTATCGAGACGCAGGCGGGAGATATCTCGGCATATATCCCGACAAATGTCATTTCCATCACCGACGGACAGATATTCCTCGAAAGCGATCTGTTCCACTCCGGTGTGCGCCCCGCAATAAACGTCGGCCTGTCGGTATCTCGTGTCGGCGGCGCAGCCCAGCTCGGCGCGATGAAGCAGGTCGCAGGCCGTCTGCGTGTCGATCTCGCTCAGTACCGCGAGCTTGCATCGTTTGCACAGTTCGGCTCCGATCTTGATAAATCCACACGCGATACGCTGCATCGCGGCGCACGCATGACCGAGGTCCTCAAGCAGGGTCAGTATGCTCCTATGAGTGCGGCCGATCAGGTAATTGCTATCTTCGCAGTCTCCGAGGGCTACGCAGACGATCTGGAGCTTTCGGATATCGCACGCTTCGAGTCCGAGCTTATAGATTATGTAAACCGCAGCTATCCTGAATTTCAGGATGAAGTGCTCAGCGGCAAGAAGCTGAGCGCCGAGCAGCAGGAAAAGCTTAAAGAATGTATCGTAAACTTCAAGAAGACTTTTTGAGAAACAAAGAGGGGAGGGGCATAAATGGCTAATATGCGGGCGATACGCACGCGCATAAAGAGCGTGAAAAATACCGAGCAGATAACCAAGGCCATGAAGATGGTCGCGGTGTCGAAGCTGCGCAGGACGCAGAGCAGTATGCAGGCCATGCGTCCCTTCTCGGAAAAGAGTCAGGAGGTCATGGACACGCTGCTGTCTGCCTCATCAGGGCTGGAAAACCGCTTCATAAAGCCTCATAAAGAGCTAAAAAAGGTGTGCTACGTTCTTTTTGTGGGCAACCGCGGCCTTTGCGGAGCGTATAACAGCTCGATCCTGCACTACGCAAACTCCGTTATAAAGCAGGCGGGTAAGGACTACGGACTTGTCATATGCGGCCGCTGGGGCAAGGATGTGCTGAAAAACAGCAGACTTAACGTTGTAAGGACGTTTTCCGAGCTGAGCGATACGCCGAACATGGACGAGGCGCTGGAGGTAGCGGACTATCTCAAGAGCTTGTATACAAAAGGCGAGTATGACGAAGTGCATCTTATCTATCAGCACTATGTCACGGCTCTGCGCCAGGATCCGACGGAGGTTCAGTATCTTCCGGCAGTTCCGGAAAAAAGCGAGCAAAAGGGAATGGGCAGAATATTCATATTCGAACCCGACCCGGGCAGCGTTCTTGAAAGCGTCATGCAGCTTTATCTCAATAATAAGATAATGAGCGTTATGCTCGACGCAAAGTGCGGCGAGCACTCGGCGCGCATGACGGCTATGACCGCCGCGTCCGACAGCACAAAGAGCCTCATTGCGGAGCTCGACCTCAAGCTCAACCGTGCGCGCCAGGCGGCCATCACGACCGAGATCACCGAGATCGTCGGCGGCGCCGCAGCGCTTAAGAAGAAAAAGTAATCCCTCAATTTTAGGAGGTAAATGAATGGAAAACGGAATAATCCGAAGGGTAATAGGCCCTGTAGTCGATGTCCAGTTTCCCTCCGGCAAAATGCCGGATATCTACAATGCGATCGAGGTAAAGCTCAAGGATCGCAAGATCGTCATGGAGGCGGTGCAGCAGATAGGTGATAACAGTGTAAGATGTGTTTCACTGTTTTCGACCGACGGTCTGTCACGCGGCTGCATGGCAGTCGACACGGGCGCACCGATAAAAATGCCTGTCGGCAAAGCAACTCTGGGACGTATGTTCAACGTCGTCGGCGAGCCTATTGACGGTAAGGGGCCTGTCAACGCCGAGGAATACATGCCCATTCACCGTGAGGCTCCGGCGTTTACGGATATAGCCCCGTCGACCGAACTGCTCGAGACCGGTATAAAGGTTGTCGATCTGCTTGCACCGTACTCGAAGGGCGGCAAGGTTGGCCTGTTCGGCGGCGCGGGTGTCGGTAAGACGGTACTGATAATGGAACTTATCCGTAACGTTGCATACGAGCACGGCGGCTACTCCGTGTTCGCCGGCGTCGGCGAGCGCAGCCGTGAGGGTAACGACCTTTGGCACGAGATGAACGAATCTGGCGTTATAAATAAGACGGCGCTTGTGTTCGGCCAGATGAACGAGCCGCCCGGAGCGCGCCTGCGCGTTCCTTTGTCCGGTCTTACTATCGCGGAAAACTTCCGTGACGAGTCCGGCCAGGACGTTCTGCTGTTTATCGACAATATATTCAGATTCACACAGGCAGGATCCGAGGTATCGGCGCTGCTTGGACGCATGCCCTCCGCCGTCGGCTATCAGCCGACGCTGGCTACCGAGATGGGCTCTTTGCAGGAGCGTATAACCTCCACGCGCAACGGCTCAGTTACCTCGGTTCAGGCGATCTACGTTCCGGCCGACGACCTTACCGACCCCGCTCCCGCAACTGCGTTTGCTCACCTTGACGCGACGACCGTTCTGTCGCGAAGCATATCCGAGCTCGGCATTTATCCCGCGGTTGATCCTCTGGAGTCAACCTCGAGAATACTCGAACCGGGTATCCTGGGTAAGGAGCATTACGAGACCGCGCGTGCGGTTCAGGAGGTGCTTCAAAAGTATAAAGAGCTGCAGGATATAATTGCAGTCCTCGGTATGGACGAGCTGAGTGTTGAGGATAAGGCGACGGTCAACCGCGCAAGAAGGATACAGCGCTTCCTTTCGCAGCCGTTCCACGTTGCGGAGAATTTCACCGGCGTCAAGGGCGCGTATGTAAAGATGGAGGATACAATCCGCGGCTTCCAGGCCATTTTGGGCGGCGACTGCGACGATTTTCCCGAACAGGCGTTCCTTATGTGCGGAACGATTGACGAAGTGCTCGCAAAGCGCGATCAGTTCAGGTAAAGCGCCATGGCAGACAGGATCCATTTTCAGATCGCGACGGCCGAGGGCGTTGTATGCGACTCGATGGCAAGCTATGCACTCATCCCGCTTTCCGACGGCGACGTCGGAGTATTGGCCGATCACGCGCCGATGATAGGTGCGCTCAAGGAAGGCGTTGTCAAGTATGTTTCCGAGGGCGCGGATCACTTCGCCGCGATAAGCGGCGGAGTGCTGAGTGTGGCCGATAACGAGGTCATCCTGCTTGCACGCACGGCGGAAAGGGCAGAGAGCATTGACCTGGCCCGTGCTCAGGCATCCGAGCGCAGAGCCCGTCAGCGCATAGAGAGCCACGCCGCCGATACGGATATGAAGCGTGCAGAGCTGTCTCTCCGGCGTGCCATTGCCCGCGAAAAGGCGTACACTTTGCTTCATAAGTAAATTTAAAAGCCACACCGAGAGGTGTGGCTTTTTTATATGCCAAAAGCACGTTTCACTCAAAACGTGCTTTTGGGTTTTATTCGGTTCGCAGCGCGACGACGGGGTCTTTATTTGCCGCGACACGCGAGGGAATAAGCCCTGCAACGACCGTCAGCAGCATGCTGATGGCGATAAGCGCTATGGCGGCCAGCGGAGGCAGCACCGCGTTAATGGAGTAAATGCCCGTCAGATGATGGACGATGGCGTTTATCGGGATGCACAGCAGTATCGTTGCCAGTATGCCCATTAGCCCGGCCCCAAAGCCGACAATGACGGTCTCGGCGTTAAACACGCGGGATATATCCTTCTTTGAAGCACCGATGGCACGCAGTATTCCGATCTCCTTAGTACGCTCAAGTACGCTTATATAGGTTATGATGCCGATCATTATACTCGAAACAACGAGACTTATTGCAACAAATGCTATGAGAACATATGAGATGATGTCGACGATGGTTGTAACCGAGCTCATGATGAGCGCAACGTAATCAGTGTAGCTTATCTGATCCTCTGGATCGACTGTCGAGTTATAGTCCTCAATTACCTCGGCAACGGCGTCCTTTGCCGCGAAGGTTGAAACGTAGATATTCACGCCTGAGGGGGAATCGAGGTCGACATATCCGAGCGTGCGCAGATTTTTTTCATAGCTCGAACTTGAAAAGGTCTCCGGCATAAGCTCGTCGTAAATAAGCTTGTAGCCCGCGTCGGTGATATAGCAGTTGTCAAAGGCCTCGGCCAGGGAGGCGGTCGAGAGCTGGCTCAACTGCGCTTTAACCTCATCGGCATAAGCCTTCTTTACCTGCTCGGTCATCATCTCGCGCATGTAGCTCATCAGGGTGTCATCGTCCATGGCGCTGAGCATATCGGCGTACTCGGGGTAGTTTTCAACGACTTTCTTTTCAATGTCTTCGCGCGATACGCCATTGAGCTGCTCGTCGATCACGGAGTCAACGTATGAATCCGGCGCAAGCGACATGTAGCCGATGTAAAGCTCGGCTTTTTTTGCCTGATCTATGCCCGCACAGTAGTCCTGCACGGCTTTTTTTATCTCGTCCGAGGAGAGAATTCTGTCAGTCTCCTTAAACGGCAGCCCGGTGAAGACATCGTGTGTTGAGTCCTCAAGCTGCTGCTTTACCAGGGGCTTCTGCGCCGTCTGCTCGACGACGTATTTTGTCAGGGCGTTAGTATATCCAATGGCGCCGTTCATCATGCCCGTAACTGCGTCTGCACTCTGGCGCACAACGCCGACGATTTTGAGCTGTATGCCGTTGGAGTACAGTGTCTTGAGGCCTAGCTCGTCGCTGCTTATATCTTTGTATTCGCCCGTCTCGGGATCCTTCTGCCAGCAGTCGGCAGGGAGAATGAGGCTGAAGGTCTTCTTGCAGACATCGGCATAGCTCCAGCTTTCAAGCTTTGCCGTGTCGACCTCCTTGCCGCTCATGTAGCCTGTCATGGCAGAGAGCATGTCGCTTGAGGATTTGAGCCCCAGCGCGTACAGCACCATGTCCGAGACCTCGTTATTCTCATCAACGATGAGCACGACCTCATCGTAATTCTGCGGCCAGCTGCCGTAGAGCACATCGTACTGCCCCTGCAGCATCGGGCTTATAAGTCCGTCGTCTCCGGGCAGCATCTCCTGCCATACGACAAACTGACTTTGCGTGCTGCTCATACCCGATGATGAGAACATGTCGTTCATCGACTGACTCACAGACTGCTCGGCATCCTCGCCGATGACACCGGCGCGCATTTTGCTCATCAGGCTCATAACGTCGGACTTTACGATCTTGCCGTCGGAATCCTTGGTGTACAGGTTCATCGGAAGATTGTAGGTGTACTGCACATTCGTCGCGTTGCGGCTGAGCTTTGAGTCCTTGCTCATCTGCTCGTCCAGAAACACCTTGAGGGCTGTGATATTGTTCTCCTGTATCTCGGCGCTGGTCATGGCATTCATCATCTCGTACATGATGGTGTTGCCGTATACGGCGTCCTTATCGTGCTTGTTCTCCGCATTTTCGGAGTTTATGCCCATGAGCGTCGTCATAAGCGAGGACATGTCTACCGATTCGGCTTGAATGGATATCGGGTAGGAGGACAGCGTGTCCTCCTGAACGCGGTCAATATAGTTGTTAACGCCGGTTGAAATCGAAAGAATGAGCGCGATACCTATTATGCCGATGCTGCCGGCGAAAGCCGTCAGTATAGTGCGCCCCTTTTTAGTCATGAGATTGTTAAGCGACAGCGACAGCGCCGTGACGTAGCTCATCGCGGTCTTGCGCTGCACAGGCTCGGATACCTCATCGTCCTGCGACGCATACGGCATGCTGTCGCCGGTTATAAGGCCGTCCTTAAGCCTTATAATGCGTGATGCGTAGCTGTCGGCAAGCTCTGGATTGTGCGTAACCATGATGATGAGCTTATCCTTGGAGATCTCCTTGAGTATCTCCATGATCTGCACGCTTGTTTCCGAATCGAGCGCACCTGTAGGTTCGTCGGCCAGCAGTATGTCCGGGTCGTTTACCAAAGCTCGGGCAATGGCGACTCGCTGCATCTGGCCTCCGGACATCTGATTAGGATTTTTGCCGAGTTGATCTCCGAGGCCTACCTGTTCGAGTGCCTTTACCGCTCTCTCACGCCTTTCTGCCTTATTCACACCCGAGAGCGTGAGAGCAAGCTCAACGTTTGCGAGCACTGTCTGGTGCGGGATGAGATTATATGACTGAAAAACAAAGCCGATCGAGTGATTTCTGTAGCTGTCCCAATCGCGGTCCGTGTACTCCTTTGTCGAGCGGCCGTTTATGATGAGGTCTCCGCTCGTATACTGGTCAAGACCGCCTATGATGTTCAGCAGTGTCGTCTTGCCGCAGCCGGAGTGGCCGAGCACTGCGACAAATTCGGATCTTCTGAACTCAAGATCAATGCCCTTAAGCGCGTGCACCGCTTCATCGCCGACTGCATAGTCCTTGGTTATGCCTTTTAATTTGAGCATTCAGCACTTCTCCTGTATTTAATGTATAATGGAGTAATTATCGGCTTTTTTTCCGGCAAAGTCAATAGATGCAATGCCGATGTAACAAAAAGTTCAGAAACCGTATGTATTCTGCCGGTGTTGACAATTAGCGGTGGATAGGTTAAAATAAATACGTTATGCCTCCGTAGCTCACCGGGATAGAGCGTGCGCCTCCTAAGCGCAAGGTAGTGAGTTCGAGTCTCGCCGGGGGTGCCAAAAACCCGAATGC
>CALBGG010000010.1 GCA_937893605.1 uncultured Clostridia bacterium | reverse complement strand
GTCGGTTGACACACGCCCCTCAAACGTGCCTGTCTACCTGTTCCAGCACTCTCGCGAATTGCTCTTTTGCAAAGGCAAGAGTTATTATAGCAGAGAAAATGAGAATGTCAAGGATTAATTTCAAAATTTCTTAGCTTTCTCGCATATACGGCCGTATATGCGATGCAAAGCAGCAGGGAAGCGAGCATCAGCTCGCCGCCGTAACGCGGCTGCACGAGATAGTAGCGCGTGAAATACGCATAGTAGCAGTGCAGCGAGGCAAGCTCCGCAAATACCGGCACCGGCGCAAATCTAAGATCAGACGCGGCCAGCACCAGCGCCAGAACTCCGGGAATAAAGAAATAGCGGTCGTGCATGTGCGGCAGAAGATAGGGGATACCCATGGCGAGGATCAGCGCAAAGCCGAGAATAACGCGATCGCCGAGCCGTTTGCGCAGCAGTATCGCCGCGGCGTAAACTGCGGCAACGAGAAGAAACGCCGCTATGATGAGGCTCCTTGCGCTGCCGCTCGTATCGCCCGACCATGAGAACATACTCGTGAAGGACGGCGCGTTGTAATTCATCGCGTCGCCCACCGTGCCCGCCTGCGAAAAGTAAAGCGTCAGCGTATCCCACAGCGGCGCTCCGGCGATAACTGCCGGCAGCATGAAGACGACATACGCGGCGGGGAAGACGAGAAGCTGCCGCCACTTGATCCTCCCGGCCAGAAGCAGGATGAAAAACACAGGTATCACGAACACGGCCTGCAATTTAAACGCAAGACAGGCAGCGAGCGATATCATCGCGCCAACGCCCCTGCCGCTCATGCCGAGATAAAGGGCGTAAATGCCGAAAAAGGCATAGATGCTGTCGCACTGCGCCCAGTACGCGCCGTTGGCAACGACTGTGGGGAGGTACAGCACAGCGAGGAATACGCCGAGCAGCCGCGCCTTCGAGTCCGTGTACAGCGACAGAAGCTTTAGGCAGCTCCATGCCAGAAGAACGTCGAACAGAACAGACAGCGCCTTTATCATGTAAAGCTCCGGGATATCGAAATACGAAAACGCCGCGAGAAAATACATGTAAGGCGGATTATAATTTCCCGGGAAGAAAGCCAGCGCCTTGAAGCCGCCGTTATCGCGGAAAAACTGCGTCCACGGCGCGAGAAAGGCAGTGTAATCGTCGCTTTCGATACTAAAATAATTTGCGCGTATGACCATTGCCGCGGCGCACAGAACAAGTGCACACACAAGCAGCGGCTTATCCTCAAAAATGCCTTCGCGCCATAACAGAAGCATGGCCAATGCAAATATGACAATGAGCGATATAACGGTGAAAAAACTCATTTTACCTCCGTTTCGTACAAAAAAAGCGGCCATCTATTATGACAGCCGCCGAAAAACTCATTTTTCACAAAATATTTCTTGACATAGCTATATATACAATGATAGAATAACTTGCTATGTTATCTTGTGGTGAAACGACTGGCACCCCAGTGTTTACATTCACAATATACCATCAACCAAACGTAAATACAACACCGATGTGAGCAAAACAAACAACTCACCCGGGCGTTCTCAATTACGATTAAGGAGTGTGTACGAATGCCAAAAGACGTTCTCTACGGCAAAACTCTCAGAAAGAGCTTCGCACGGTATGAAGAGATCCAGGACATGCCCAATCTGCTGGAGATCCAGAAGAAGAGCTATAAATGGTTTCTCGAGACCGGCCTGCGCGAGGTGTTCAGGGATACCGACGCTGTGACCGACTATTCCGGCAATCTTGAGCTGAGCTTCGTGGATTATTCCATGGACGAGAAGCCCAAGTACACGGAGGAGGAGTGCAAGGCCCGCGATGCAACGTATGCCGCGCCCTTGAAGGTCAGCGTGCGTCTGCGCAATCTTGAGACTGAGGAGATCAAGGAGCAGGAGATATTTATGGGCGATTTCCCGCTCATGACCGCCGGCGGTACGTTTATTATAAACGGCGCCGAGCGCGTTATCGTCTCTCAGATCGTCCGCAGCCCCGGCGTGTACTATGATAAGACCACCGACCGCAGCATGACGAGCATTTATGCCGCAACGGTAATCCCGTATCACGGCGCATGGCTCGAGTACGAGACCGACGCAAACGACACGTTCTATGTACGTATAGATAAAAACCGCAAGCTGCCCATCACCTGGTTTCTCAAGGCAATGGGCAAGTATGATGAGTCAAAACCTGAAACCTGGCTTTCATGCACACCCGACCCCATCATGGGCGCTACCACGAACGAGCGCCTGAAGGAGATCTTCGGCGATGATGAGCGCATTGTCGTCACTATTGATAAGGACACCACCACCAGCCGTGACGAGTGCCTTATGGAGATCTACCGCAAGCTGCGCCCCGGCGATCCCCCCACGGTCGAAAGCGCCGAGTCCCTGCTCGACGGACTGTTCTTTGACCGCCGCCGCTATGACATTTCCAATGTCGGCCGCTATAAGTTCAATAAGAAGCTTGCCCTGCGCGGCAGAATTAACGGCTTCACTCTGGCAATGCCTGTTGCCGACCCCTCCACGGGAGAGATCATCGCCGACGCGGGTGAGGTAGTATCGCGCGATATAGCCGAAAAGATCGACGCTGCCGGCGTTATCGAGGTATACCTCGACGTTGACGGCAAGACTGTCAAAGTCTTTTCCAACGGCATGGTTCCTCTGCAGAGCATGGTGGATATCGACCCCGAGGAACTCGGCATCAAGGAAAAGGTTCGCGGCATAGTCCTCAAGAGCCTCATGGAGCAGTACTCCGGCGACGCTCTCAGGGAAGCCATACTTGAGAATATCGACGTACTTATCCCGAAGCATATCGTTGTCGATGATATGTTCGCGTCCGTAAACTATCTCAACTGCCTTGCCTACGGCATCGGCGAAAAGGACGATATCGACCACCTCGGCAACCGCCGCGTCCGCTGCGTCGGCGAGCTGCTGCAGAACCAGTTCCGCATCGGTTTTTCCCGCATGGAGCGCGTTATCCGCGAGCGCATGACCCTTCAGGATCTCGATATCGTAACGCCTCAGAGCCTTATCAATATCCGTCCCGTGACGGCGGCGATAAAGGAGTTCTTCGGCTCCAGCCCCCTGTCGCAGTTCATGGACCAGACAAACCCCCTGTCCGAGCTTACTCATAAGCGCCGTATGTCGGCACTCGGCCCCGGCGGCCTGAGCCGCGAAAGAGCCTCCTTCGACGTCCGCGACGTTCACTACAGTCACTATGGACGCCTGTGTCCGATAGAGACCCCTGAAGGTCCCAACATCGGCCTTATCTCTTATCTCGCGTCCTACGCGAGAGCAAATGAGTACGGCTTCCTCGTCGCACCGTTCCAGAAGGTCGAAAAGGGCACCTGCCGCGTCACTGATCAGGTCGATTACCTGACAGCCGACATGGAGGATAACTACATTGTAGCGCCCGCGACCGAGCCGCGCGACGAAAACGGCTGCCTCATCAATAAGCGTATAACCTGCCGTCACCGCGACGAGATCGTCGAGGTCGACCGCGAGAGAGTAGATTATATCGACATAAGCCCCCGCATGATGGTATCAATTGCTACCGCAATGATTCCGTTCCTTGAAAACGACGACGCAAACCGCGCGCTCATGGGCGCGAACATGCAGCGTCAGGCAGTTCCCCTTATGGTCACTCAGGCGCCTATCGTCGCTACGGGTATCGAGCACAAGTGCGCCGTCGATTCCGGCGTTGTCATCCTTGCAGAGGGCGACGGCGAGGTTGTCCGCTCCGACGCTCAGAACATCACCATAAAATATGACGCGGGCGAGGTCAAAAACTACAAGCTCATAAAGTTTGCCCGCTCCAACCAGGGAACCTGCGTTAACCAGCGTCCCATCGTTTCTCTCGGCGAGCGCGTGCACGAGGGCGACGTCATCGCAGACGGCCCGAGCACCAAGGACGGCGAGATATCCCTCGGCAAGAACATCCTTGTCGGCTTCATGACATGGGAAGGCTATAACTACGAGGACGCTATTCTTCTCAATGAGCGCCTTGTCATGGAGGATGTGTTCACATCCATCCACGTCGAGGAGTATGAGTGCGATGCACGTGATACCAAGCTCGGACCCGAGGAGATCACCCGTGATATCCCCGGCGTCGGCGACGATGCTCTTAAATATCTCGATGAGCGCGGCATAATCACCGTCGGCGCAGAGGTTCGCGCCGGTGATATCCTTGTCGGCAAGGTCACCCCGAAGGGCGAGACAGATCTGACCGCCGAGGAAAGACTGCTTCGTGCGATCTTCGGCGAAAAGGCGAGGGAAGTGCGCGACACCTCACTCAAAGTCCCACACGGCGAGAGCGGCATAATCGTCGACGTCAAGGTCTTCACCCGTGAAAACGGCGACGAGATGAGTCCCGGCGTAAACCAGGTCGTGCGCGTGTACATCGCTCAGAAACGCAAGATCTCCGTCGGCGATAAGATGGCCGGCCGTCACGGCAACAAGGGCGTCGTTTCCCGCATCCTCCC
>CALBGG010000009.1 GCA_937893605.1 uncultured Clostridia bacterium | reverse complement strand
TCGAATCCCACACTCTCCGCCAAGTATAACAAATCCCGTAGTCATTGAAACTGCGGGATTTTCTTTATTTATCAATGGTTTGACGGATTTTCTCCATGCAGATGATTTCCACAAAATGTGGATGATATCTACCGTTTGCAGGGGTTTTAAGCGGTCATTTTACACCAAGCTTTACGACAGCTCGGAATAAAAAAGAGCGCTTCCTAAGAAGTGCTCTTTTTGGTATCTGTGCGCCGAAAGCATTTTGCCGGGCGGAGTGCTCAATTCCGGCCGACGCCGTGTTTTCGGCGCGCGCTATTTGGTTTCGCAGATGACGCTGCGGACAGTCTGCGTCAGTCCCCCCGCATCAATTCCGAAACAGGTCTTGCCAAACGTGCCGCGCATCGCTTCCGAAACAGGGAAGCAGATACTCCGATGTGGGCTCCGGCGTATCACAGCTCCAAAAGCGATAAGCAGATGCACATGGCGGCTATCTCAATAACAGGTCGGGCTTTAGCCCTCCCAATAAATGAAATACTGCTTTATCAGTGCTGCTCGCACCATTTTACGATATCGTCAACACACCAGCAGGGCGGCTCGCCGACGCCGGTGGATGCCATCTTGTAGGTCGCCTTCTGTGCGTCGGTAAGGTTATCCTTGCCCTCAAAGCGTGCGGCGATCTCCTTGTTTTTGATCTTCATGATGAATCTGAAGTGCGGCGGCAGCTTGTTGATATCAAAGGCTCCCTGACGGGTAAAGAGAGGGATATCGGGGCTTATTGCATTCTTCTTGCGGCCGACTTCCTCGCTCTTTGCCGATACCGGGCTCATGCCGACCTGAACGACTGCGCCGATATCATACTTCTTCGCGGCCTTTTCATAGCCCATGATCTTGCCGGCAAACAGCCAGCCGACGAAAATGATCTTCGTGTCGGCAGGAATATACTCTTTGCCGAGAGGGAATGCCGGAATGTGCAGGCGTGCCGAGAGAAGCTCTGCGTATCTTTTGCAGGAACCGGTCGTGGACTTGTAAACTATTGCGCTGAACATAAAACTATACCCCCTGTATGTTTTTTATTTGAGTATAGGATATCACAAGTGCTTGTCAAATTCAAGACTGACAGGCACGATATAATGTCAATCCGGTAAAAAATTTTTTCCGCCGTGAATAACCGGACTCTCATGTCGGATAATAATAACGGGCAAAATTTTATGGGAGGTTCAACAGATGACACCTAAAGAATTATTGTATATCGAGGATGCGCTCGGCCACACGAGGTTTCTCATGACCCAGTGCAGTCTGGCGGCAAATCAGCTCACCGATCCCGAACTTAAACGTCAGGCGCAGCAGCTCATTAACGGAAATCAAAAGCTGTTCGAGCAGTTTTATGATCTTGTCTGAGGAGGGCTTATTATGAATGACAGAGACATTATGGAAAACCTGCTGCTTACGACAAAGGGTGTGTGCGATCTGTTCATGCACGGCGCTATCGAGTCAAGCACCGAGAATGTCCATCAGGCGTTCTGCACAGCTCTCGGCGACAGTCTGGGCATGCAGGACAGCATTTACAAGGAAATGTCCGGCCACGGCTGGTACTCCGCCGAGCAGGCTCAGCAGCAGCAAATTAATCAGATCAAGCAGAAATTCTCCGCTCCGCAAGCGTAATTGGCACCGCAGGGCAGCGCTCTGCGGTTTACATAATATTATTGATTTTTGATCTTTCCCGGGCTTACGCGGAAGGTCTTCGTAAATGCACGGTGAAATGCCGAATAGTCGGAAAAGCCGCATTCGACTGCGGCAGCCGACACACTCATTCCCTCACGTATAAGCCGTGCGGCGAGGACGAGCCGCTTTTGTCTTATATAATTATGTACAGTGCAGCCGGTCTGAGCCTTAAAAAGTCGCATGAAATGATAGCGGCTCATGTAGCACATGGCGGCCATGTCATTGATGCTGAACTCGCTTGTAAGATTTTCGTTTATATACGACAGTGCCGGGGCGATCTTGCCTTCGCTCTCGCCGGTGTTCTTTTCATGGCTGTTGTCACTGAGCATGATGCGGTTTATGAGAACCAGAAGCTGCACAAGCATCGTGCCGCGCAGCAGCTGCGCGCCGAAGAGCTCATCGCCCTGCGTTTTCTCAAGGCGCTCCAGCGCGTCCCTCAGGCGCTCAACGCAGTTATCGTCCGGACGCATGAGGCAATATCTGCGCTTTTCCGCCGCCGCAAAGCAGTCCATAAGCCCGGCCTCGGGTGCAAAGCGCTCAACATATGCAGAGTCAAGATATATTATTATTCGCTCATACGGAACTGAAAGATCAATGGCCGCTTTGTGGATCATATGGTGGCGCACAAGGAGGATATCCCAGGGCTTGAGCCTGTATGTCATACCCTCAACGGTGTAGTCAACCTTGCCGGATATGAGTATGACAAGCTTGTCAAACTCGTGAAAATGAAAATCCTTTTCCTGTCCGGAGCTGTCTCTCAGGTGAAAAAGGCGAAAATTCTCATTAAGATAGCCATCGTTTGTGTATTTATACCGTTCTGTCATCATAATGCTCCCAAAATGTCTTTGCAAAAGATTATATAGCACTTTTTGCAATGTTTCAAGCACTTATATCAATTTACTTTGCAAATAAACGCGAATATAATCTTCTCAGAAAAACTTTAAAGGAGTTTGGTCATGGCAAAGAAGAAATCATTTTTCAGTACTTACGGATTTATAATATTCATGCTGGCCGGTATCATCGGCGGCTGCATCGTCGGTGCGCTCAACCCCGTCGTTAAGGACGCGTCCGGCGAGGTCGTTTCAAAGGGTGCTACCGTTCTTGAGCCCATAGGAACGGTTTTCATAAACCTCATGTTCTGCGTCGTCGTTCCCATGGTTTTCTGCTCGATAGCCTCGGCGATCGCAAACATGTCCAGCGCTAAGCGCGCAGGCAAGGTCATGGGCATAACCATCGGTACATTCTTTGTAACGGCAGCGATAGCGGCGGTCATTATGTACGTCATCGTGAGCATCTTCCCCATCGTCACCGGCGACTACACCATAGTCGAGGGCGAGGTCAGCTCGACGCTGAGCGTGACCGATATGATCATCAGCTTCTTCACCAAGCCGGACTTCGGCGAGCTGTGGAGCCGCAAGGCCATCCTGCCTCTCATCATTGCCGCAGTGTTCTTCGGCTTCGGTATTCAGATGACCGGCGGCAAGGACAGCATGGTAGCAAAGTTCCTCGATAACCTGACCGCCGTTCTCATGAACGTCGTCAAGATCATCACCTACTATGCGCCCATCGGCTTCTTCGGCTTCTTCGCGTATCTCGTTGCGACCTACGGTCCCGACCTCATCGGCGACTACAGCCGCACGCTCATCATCTACTACGTTCTGTGCTTTGCATACATGTTCATCTTCTTCCCGATCTACGCACGCTTCGGCGGCGGCAAGGGCGGTGCGAAGGTCATGTGGAAAAATCTCTTCCGCCCGGCGGCCGTGTCCTTCGGCACCTGCTCGTCCGTAGCAACCATCCCCACGAACCTTGAGGTCGCGGAGGAGACCGGCATCTCCAAGGAGGTCTCGAACATCGTCGTCCCCCTCGGCGCAACAATGCACATGGACGGTTCGGCAATGAGTGCTATCATCAAGGTTGCGTTCCTGTTCGGCATATTCGGCATGGACTTCGGTACGGGTCAGGCGGTACTGGCAATAATCGTCGCGGTGTTCTCCTCCGTTGCGATGAGCGGTATCCCCGGCGGCGGCGGTACGGGCGAGCTGGTGCTGTGCACCCTGTTCTTCCCCGATCAGCTCGCAGTCGCCTTCCCCATCGCACTGGCTATCGGTAACCTCGTCGATCCTCCCGCAACGATGGTAAACGCAGCCGGCGATTACGTCGCCTCCTTCATCGTCGAACGCTTTGTAAACGGCAAGGATTGGCTTCAGAAGAAGCTCTCCAAGGACGCGGAAAAGAAGCTCGAAGCATAACAGCGCTTACTTATATATGCAAATCCCCCACGCGGAGTTATCTGCGTGGGGGATCTCAGCTTGTCCAAAAAGCGCAGCCTTCAACTGCGCTTTTTAAGAAATTTCAGTTTTGTTTCGCTCGTTATGATTGCAAAGAAGATAAGGCAGAAGCCGAGAGCGATATTGAATGTAAGCACCTCTTCGCCGAGAATGACCGATATCGCCGTTCCGAAAACAGACTCGAGCGTCAGGATAACGGCAGCCTGGGACGGCGGCGTGTACTTCTGTCCGATGGTCTGAAGGAAGAAGCACAGCCCCGTGCAGATAAAGGTCATATACGCTATGCTCCAGCATGTTCCGGTCGGGATATCATGCGGCACAGGCTCGAATATTGCAGCACCGATAAGGCAGATAACTCCGCCGGTGGCAAACTGGATCATCGTCACGATAAGCGGATCGCGCTCCTCGACAGAGCGCGCGGTCACTATGATATGCAGACCGTAAAACAGACCGCAGCAGATCGTGAGTATATCGCCGATATTTACGCTCAGGTCGTTATTAAGGCACACAAAGCCCATGCCGACAAGGCAGACAAGAGCCGCGATGATATTATATCTGTCCGGTTTTTTATGCGCTATCGCCCAGTACAGAAACGGAACAAGTATGCAGTATGTTGCCGTCAGAAACGCGTTTTTGCCGGGGGTAGTGTACACAAGGCCGTAGGTCTGCACGATGTAGGCAAGCGCAAGGCAGGTTCCCATGAGCATGCCTCCCTTTACATAGCCTCCGTCTATCTTTTTAAGACGCGGCAGACAGGCTATGAACATCATGACCGCCGCTCCGACAAATCGGATGGCAAGCACCCACATCGGCGTGACGCTGTCGAGCGCGGACTTTAAAATAACAAATGAGCTGCCCCATATCAGCGTTGTGGCGATAAGGCAAATGCGCCCGAGATTTGCTTTGTTGTATTTCATTTTAATTATATTTTCACCATATGCAGTGCGGCAGCGCGCAGCATGAGCTTTTTCGCCGTGCCGCTGTCAAATTCGATCTCTATCAGATAGTCATTCCCCATCGGGGTCATTTTTATGAGCTTACCGTCGCCGAAGGCCTTATGGCGCACCCGGTCACCGACGGAAAACTGCGGCTTTTCCGCCGCCTTGGGCTTCGGCGCTGCCGGCGGCGCGACGGGCTTTTTAAAGCTCTGGCCGGACGGTGCGCGGAATGCAAACTCCTTCTGCACCTGCGAGCGTTCGGAATAGCCGTAGCCCTTGGGAATATTGCGCTTTTCAAGATGCTCCTCGGGTATTTCGTCGATAAAACGCGAGACGCGGTTTGCCGTCGTGCGGCCGAAGAGCATTCTCTGCCGTGCGCAGGAAAGGAACAGGCGCTTTTTCGCGCGCGTTATTGCGACGTAGCACAGTCTGCGCTCCTCCTCCATCTCGTCGGCCTCACCGATGGCCTTTATGCCCGGGAATATGCCCTCCTCGCAGCCTACGACAAAGACGTTGGGAAATTCCAGTCCCTTGGCCGAGTGCATGGTCATCATTACGACGCAATCTGCGTCCTCGTCGTAATTGTCCATATCGGTGTAAAGTGCAACATCGGCAAGATATCCCTCGAGTGTAGGAGAATCGGTCTCGCCCTTGTAGTTTATGATGCTGGACTTGAGCTCTTTTATGTTCTGTGCGCGGGCATCATCCTCGACGGTGTGTTTTTCCTCAAGCATACGCAGATAGCCCGTGCGCTCGACGAGCTGATCGTACAGAAGATCGGGCGCAAGCTCGTCCTTCTGCGAAATAAGCTCGTTTATCATCCCGGCAAACAGCAGCATGCGCGGCGCGGCGCGGCTCAGGTCGGGGTAGAGATCCGCTTTGCTTATTACAGAAAACAGCGAGCAGTTATTTTCATGCGCTATCGCCGAGGCGGTCTCAATGCTTTTCGCTCCTATACCTCGCGGCGGATTGTTTATTATCCTGCCGAGACGAAGATCGTCGTCCGGCGAAGCTATTACGCACAGGTAGGCCAACATATCTTTAATTTCGGCGCGGTCGAAGAAGCCCGTGCCGCCGAAAATTTTATACGGTATGCCGTTGCGCTTGAACGCCTGCTCTATCTGGTGCGACTGCGCATTCATGCGGTAAAGCACAGCGTTATCGCCCCAGGAGGCTCCCTTGCCGTACAGGCTTAGGATCTGAGAGGCTACGAACCTCGCCTCGTCGTGCTCGTTATCGGCAACGTACAGCTCCGGCTTTTCGCCCATATCGCCCTTCGTCCACAGTTCCTTGCCCTTGCGGCCGAGGTTATTCTTAATAACGGCGTTGGCGGCGCCCAGGATATGCCCGGTGCTGCGGTAGTTCTGCTCAAGACGAATGACGCGGCAGCCCTTATACTCATCCTCGAACGAGAGGATATTCTCAATCGTCGCGCCGCGGAATTTATAGATGCTCTGATCGTCGTCGCCGACGACGCAGATATTGCCCCAGCCCTCGGCAAGCTTGGATGCAAGCATGTACTGGAGCTTATTCGTATCCTGATATTCGTCGATAAGTATGTACTTAAAGCGCTTCTGCCAGTATTGGCAGACATCCTCGTTCTCATTGAGGAGTTTTACGGTGTAGTATATAAGATCGTCAAAATCCATTGCGCCGGCGGCAAATGCGCGGCGGGCGTACTCATCGTATATTTCCGCTATCTTGACTCTGCGCGCATCTCCCATAGCCTTTGCTCTGGCATAGTACTGCTCGGGCGAGCAGCAATCGTCCTTTGCTCGGCTTATCTCGGAAAGCAGCATGCGCGGCGGATATTTCTTATCGTCAAGGTCGAAGTCGCGCAGGATATGCTTTATAAGGCTCTGGCTGTCTGAGCTGTCATATATTGTAAAGCTCGATGTAAAGCCCAGACGGTCCGCGTCACGGCGAAGTATTCGCACACAGGCGGAATGAAAGGTCGAGGCCCACACGTCCGCTCCGGCCTCGCCGAGCATTTTGGAAAGCCTCGTTTTAAGCTCGTCGGCGGCCTTGTTCGTAAACGTGATGGCGAGGATTCGCCAGGGCTCGACCGGCTCAAAAGCCGCAGTGCGGCGAGCCTCATCGTCGAGCCGCGCCATTTTGTCAATATCCTCAACGCACGCGTTTTCGGGTATTTCGTTGCTGTCGGCAGCTTTACCGTAGCGCATGAGATTTGCTATTCTGTTTATGAGCACCGTCGTTTTGCCGCTGCCTGCGCCCGCCAATATGAGCAACGCACCCTCAGTCGCCATGACAGCCTTTCTCTGCATGGGATTAAGCCCGGCAAAATCGGTCTCTATCACTTTTTTTCTTGCTTCAAGGTATCTTTCTTCAAAACTTTTATTCATGACGTGTCATTCTACCACGAAAGCGCGGCTCTTTCAAGTGTGGGAGCTGTCAAGTGCGATGTGATCGTATCGCTTGGACGGATGGTAAATGATGAGCGCTATGAAGATAAGAACAGCCGTCGCCGCAAGGCTTATGGGGTAAACGGTCATTATCGTCGCAAAGGTACGGCTCATGGGGAACACGGTGTATATCCACAAAATGCGTATTCCGCACACGCCGAGCATCGTCAGTATGGCCGGCACGAGTGAGATACCGTAGCCGCGCATATATGCCGACATGACTTCATACAGAAGTGAGAATATATACGAAGTGTAAACTATCTTCAGGCGCGTAAAGCCGATCTCGATGACCTCGGGGTCGTTGTTGAAAAGTCCGATCAGGAATCTTCCGCTAAGCAGCATGACCAGCATAGTTGCTCCGGTAACTATGATATTCTCAATAATGCAAAGCTTGAGCGTTTTGCGGCAGCGGTCTATCTGCGCCGCACCGTAGTTTTGTCCGACGAAGGTAGTGCAGGCCTGACCGAAGGAATTGAGGATATAATATGCCATGATCTCGACATTGAACGCTGCCGAGGATGCCGCCATAGTCACCTTTCCGAGGCTGTTTACCGCCGATGATATGATTATGTTTGAAAGTGAAAAGACCGCGCTTTGGACACCGGCCGGAAGGCCGATCTTGAGTATGCGCCAAAGTATCTTCCAGTCAATGCGCAGAGCCTTGAGGTCAATTTTGATAGAAAGTTCGCTTTTTAAAAGCTTTATGCCGAGTATAACAGAGCTTACGAGGTTTGAAATGACCGTCGCGACAGCAACGCCGTCGACCGTCATATCCAAAACTGTGACGAAGAATATATTTAATATGACGTTCAGTATGCCCGACACCGCAAGCGCGATAAGCGGTGTTTTCGTGTCACCCGCGCTGCGGAATATTGCCGATTCAAAATTATACAGGAATATGACCGGCAGACCCAGCAGGTAAATGCGCATGTAGGTCATGGCAAGCGGGAAAACATCGTCGGGAACATTGAGCATCATAAGCACCGGCTTTGCAAACAGCTGACCGATGAGCATAACAATAAGGCCGCCGAGCACCGATGCAATGATTGACGTATGCACGGCGCGCGAGACAGTTTCCTTATCTCCCCTGCCTATCGCGTTTGCTATGACGACGTTCGCGCCGAGCGCGATGCCGATAAACAGGTTGAGCACAAGGCCTATAACAGGTCCGTTTGCGCCGACCGCGGCGACTGCCGCGACCTTATCCGTCGAGGCGAAGTTTCCGACTATGGCAACGTCGGACGCATTAAAAAGCTGCCCCAAAATGCCCGTTGCCGCGACGGGCAGAGCATAGAGCAGTATCTTATCCCACATTGAGCCGTTGAGCATATCTATCGCAAGGCTTCTTTTTCTTTTTTCCATATACACACCCCTTTAGAAACACCATGCTATTTTAACGCAAACTTTACGGATTTCAAGACCTCATACTTTATTTAATAAATTATTAATAAGTTTTGGTCAAAGTGCATTATCTGTGTGCGCTAAAAAACGACCGCACGGGAATCGTTCCCGTGCGGTCGCTTGAACTATGCAAGCATCTCACGAAGCTGTGTTATGGCCTTGCGCTCGAGGCGCGATATTTGAACCTGCGATACGCCGAGCACCTTTGCCGTCCTTTCCTGCGTAAAGCCGTGATAATAGCGCAGATACAGCGTTTTTCGTTCCTTTTCCGGCAGGCACTCTATGGCGCAGCGCAGTGCGACGTGCTCTATCATGCGCTCCTCTCCGTATAAGTCGCACAGGATATGCTCAAGGGTGAAGCCCTCCTCCCCCGTTTCGCGCTGGAGGCTCTCGGCAGGGCCGGTGGCGGTCTCGGCAAAGGCTATCTCCTCTGGCGTAAGGCCCGTCTCTGCGGAAATCTCGGACAGCACAGGAGCCCTGCCCAGCCGCTGCTCAAGCGCACTGCGTGCGTTTTTAATGTGCTGCGAGCGCTCCTTTATGCTCCGGCTGACCTTTACCGTTCCGTCATCGCGCAGAAAGCGGCGTATCTCGCCCGATATCTTAGGAACGGCGTAGGTCGAAAACTGCGTTCCGAACTCCGGGTCGAAACCGGCGATTGCCTTCAAAAAGCCGAGACAGCCGAGCTGATACAGATCGTCGGGCTCAACGCCGCGTCCGAAAAAGCGGCGGGCAACGCTCCATATGAGCCCCGAATTTTCCGCAACGAGCCGCTCGGCAGCGGCCTTGTCCCCCGCTTGCGCCAGGCGGAGGTCATTGAGCATACACTCGGTCATCGAAATGCTCTGCGCTGGCGGATGGTGCGCAGCATTGTGACCGTCGTGCCCTTTCCGGGCGCACTTTTAACCTTGAGCTTGTCCATGAAGCTTTCCATAATGGTAAAGCCCATGCCGCTGCGCTCCTCGCCGCCTGTGGTGTACATCGGCAGCATCGCCTGCTGGAGATCGGATATGCCGCGGCCTTTGTCGCGGATCGTTATCTCAAGCTTTTCACCGTCGAGGATGCGCAGGCGCATCGTGATCGTTCCTATGCTGTCCGGGTATGCGTGGACGATGCAGTTTGTGACCGCCTCGCTTACCGAGGTTTTGATATCGCCCAGCTCGTCGAGCGTCGGGTCAAGCTGTGCGGCAAAGCCTGCCGCGGCAGCGCGTGCAAAGCTCTCGTTCGAGCTGCAGCTTGGAAACTCAAGCTTTATGTAATTTGTCACCGTCATGTCGTTACCTCCCTTTTCGCTGCGATCGGTATCATTCTGTCGATGCCCGAGGCGTCGAGCACCTTGAGCGGCTGCTGCTGCGGGTTTTCAATGTACATTCTGCCGCCCGCGTCCCGCATTTTCTTATAGCTGCGCACTATGACCGCAATGCCGGACGAGTCCATGAAGCCCAGCTGCGTCAGGTCGAGCACAAGGTCGCGCGGAAGATATCGGTCGATGCTCTCGGCAATGCCGGATACCGTCATTTTCGCGCTGTGGTGGTCAAGCTCGCCGGCAAGGTACACCGTGAGTCTGCCGTCTGAATATTCCGATGCTATTTTCATTTTTATCACCTCAATGTAGAAAAACTGATGTCAAGCTGCGCTTAACATCAGTTTAAATGTTTATATATGCAGTTTTTGCAGAAGTCTGTCGGACTTATCCGAGATTTTTAAGGCTTTCCTCAAGATTTTCTATAAGCGCTTCGAGCTTTGCCTTCTTTTCGCGCTCAACGTTAACTACCTTCTCAGGCGCACGGGATACGAAGTTTTCGTTTGCAAGCTTGGCTATCTGCCCGTCGAGCTGCTTTCTTGCGTTTGCAAGCTCCTTTTCCATGCGGGCGCGCTCCTTTTCGAGGTCTACAAGCTCCGCCATGGGCATGAACATGCGCGCATTGTCGGTTATGACAGATACCATGCCGTCGGTCGATTCGGGAAGCTCGGATTTCACCTCAACGCCCGAAGCGTAGGCCAGCTTGCAGATGAACTTTTCGCCGTCGTTAAACGCCTTGGACGTATCTGTGACGATAATGAGATGGCTCTTCCTGGACGGGGGCACGTTCATCTCCGCTCTGCGGGCGCGAACTGCTTTGATAGCGTCCATGACCATGCCGAAGTTTGCCTCGTCCTCGGGGAAGTTGAGGCTATCGTCATACTCGGGGTAGGCCTGCATCATAAGCGCATCGCCCTCGTGCGGCAGCGCCTGCCAGATCTCCTCTGTGATAAACGGCATGAACGGGTGCAGGAGCTTGAGTATCTCAACAAGGCCATACAGCAGGACACGCTGAGCGCCCTCTTTTGCCGCTTCGTCGTCGCCGTTAAGGCGCGGCTTTGTAAGCTCGATGTACCAGTCGCAGTAGTCATCCCAAATGAAGTCATATATCTTGCCTGCCGCGACGCCGAGCTCGAAGCTGTCCATATTGTCGCAGACCTCTTTGATAACGCGGTCAAGCTTTGAGAGTATCCACTTATCCTCGGTCTCGAGCTTTTCGGGCAGATGATTATCCTCAACGGTGAGGTTGAGCATTACAAAGCGCGACGCATTCCATATCTTATTGCAGAAGTTTCGCATAGCCTCGCACTTTTCAACGTAAAAGCGCATATCGTTGCCGGGACTGTTGCCGGTTATGAGGTTAAAGCGCAGTGCGTCCGCGCCGTATTTCTCGGCCATTTCAAGGGGGTCAATGCCGTTGCCGAGGCTCTTGGACATTTTTCTGCCCTGACTGTCGCGCACAAGGCCGTGGATGAATACGGTGTGGAACGGCTCCTTTTTCATCTGCTCCATACCGGAGAAGATCATTCTCGCGACCCAGAAGAAGATGATATCATAGCCCGTTACCATGACCGATGTCGGATACCAGTAGTCAAGCTCGGGCGTCTTGTCCGGCCAGCCCATGGTCGAGAACGGCCAGAGTGCGGAGGAGAACCATGTGTCGAGTACATCCTCTTCCTGATGGATATTTTTGCTGTGGCAGTGCTCACACTCGCAGGGATCCTCGCGTGCGACTGTGATCTTACCGCAGTCGTCGCAATACCACGCCGGTATTCTGTGTCCCCACCAGAGCTGGCGGGAGATGCACCAGTCGTGTACATTTTCCATCCAGTTCATATAGGTCTTTGTGAAGCGCTCGGGAACGAACTTTATCCTGCCGTCCTTCACTACCTCGATGGCGGCCTCGGCCAGGGGCTTCATCTTTACAAACCACTGGGGGCTCGTAAGCGGCTCTACGACGGTGCCGCAACGGTAGCAGCAGCCGACATTGTGGTTATGCGGCTCTACCTTGACAAGGTAGCCCTGCTCTTCGAGATCGGCGACGATGGCCTTGCGCGCCTCGTAGCGATCCATGCCGTTATATTTCCCGCCGTTTATGATCTTTGCGTCCTCGTCGATGCACAGTATCTGCTCAAGATTGTGCCTGAGACCGACCTCGTAGTCGTTCGGATCGTGGCAGGGCGTCATCTTGACGGCACCGGTGCCAAAGCCGAGTTCGACATATTCGTCGGCGACGATGGGGAGCTTCCTGCCGACCAGCGGCAGGATAGCATTTTTGCCGACAAGGTGCTTATAGCGCTCATCGTCGGGATGAACGGCGACACCCGAGTCGCCGAGCATGGTCTCGGGGCGGGTGGTAGCGATGATAAACTCCTCATCGGAATCCTCGATCGGATATCTTATGTGCCAGAATGAGCCGGGCATATCCTTATACTCGACCTCGGCGTCGGAGAGTGCCGTTCGGCACTTCGGACACCAGTTTATGATGCGGCTGCCCTTGTAGATAAGTCCCTTTTCGTACAGCTCGCAGAAGGCCTCACGCACGCTCTTTGCGCGCGTAGCGTCCATGGTAAACGCGCTTCTGTCCCAATCGCAGGACGCGCCGAGCACCTTCTGCTGCTCGACAATGCGGTCGCCGTATTTGTTCTTCCAATCCCAAACACGCTCGAGGAACTTTTCGCGGCCTAAGTCGTAGCGCGTAAGACCTTCCTTGACGCGCAGCTCCTCCTCGACCTTGATCTGCGTCGCTATACCGGCATGGTCTGTGCCGGGAAGCCACATAGCGGCATAGCCCTGCATGCGCTTGTAGCGCGTCAGGATATCCTGCAGGGTAGTGTCGAGAGCGTGACCCATATGCAGCTGGCCTGTCACGTTGGGGGGCGGCATAACTATAGAAAACGGCTTTTTGTCGTGGTCTATAATCCCCTTGAAGCAGCCGTGCGACTGCCACATTTCATATATTCTCTTTTCCACCGTACCGGGGTCATAAACCTTCGGCAGCTCTTTCATATCTGATCCTCCTTAATAAATAAAAAACTGCACCCCGGACATCAGGGCGCAGTATTACGCGGTACCACCCGAATTCCGCGTTTTAAACGCGGCACTCAACGCTCTGTAACGGGAGCTCCCGTCCGGCCTACTGAAAATTCGGCACGTCTGCTCGGGACCGACCTTCGACGGCATGCTTTAGGAACTTGCACCGGCCGTTCCCTCTCTGAAAAGCAAAATACGTCTACTCCTGTCCGTCATCGCTTTTAACAAGACTTATTATATGCGCTTTTTACCCGAAAAGTCAAGACGGGAATTATTCGCCGCGCTCGGAGCCCCAGAAGAACAGTGCGACCGTACCGGGGCCGGTGTGACTGCCGATGGTCGTTCCGACGTAGTTTATCTCGACCTTACAGTTGAGCTTGGTGAAGCGCTCCTCTACGAGAGCGGCGACGGCCTTTGCATCCTCAACGCAGCCCGACTGCGAGATGTAGCACTTGCCGGAGTAGTCGAGGCCGTCGTCTGCGCACTGCTCCATACGCTCGACGATGGTCTTTATGACCTTTTTCTTTGTGCGGATCTTTTCCCTTGGAATAAGTCTGCCGAGGTTGTCCATATTCAGCAGCGGGCAGATATTGAGCATTGTTCCGAAGAAGCCTGCCGCCTTGGATATTCTGCCGCCCTTGACGTAAAAGCTCAGGTCGGTGGAGAAGAACCAGTGGTGCAGGTGAAGCTTGTTTGCCTCGATCCAGTCATGAGCCTCGTCTATGCTCATGCCCTCGTCGCGCTTATCGGCGAGCGTGTCCATCAAAAGACCGTAGCCCGAGGAGGCGCCGAGAGAATCAACTATGTATATCCTGCGCTCGGGGTACTCATCGGCCAATATAGCCGCCGCATTGCGAGCGGAGTTTATCGTTCCCGAAATGCCGCTTGAGAGCGTTACATGCAGGATATCCTTGCCCTCCTTCAGGAAAGGTGTGAAGAAATCGACGTACTCGGCGACGTTTACCTGGCTGGTCTTGGTCTCCGCTCCCTCGGCCATTTTCTTATAAAACTCCTCAAACGGCATGCTCTGGCCGAGGTCGTCGCTGTAATCCTTGCCGTCGAGCATGTAGTGGAAGCAGACATACTTTATATCGCGCGATTCAAAATGTTCCTTTGTAAGGTCTGCCGTCGAGCAGCAGCTTATTATATAGTCAGACATGGTTTCCTCCCTAAAATTCAAAAATTCTGCCCGTATACAACGGATAATCCATTATATACGGGCAGAAAATGAAATGCAACAAGTACTGCAACTTTTTTAGCCGAACATGAGCATAAGCTCCTCACAGCTTGTTACGCCGATTTCTTTGCCGATCTGCTTTCCGTCCTTAAAGGCGATAAGCGTCGGGATGCTCATGACGCCGAAGCGCTGCGCAATGGCCGGAGCCTGGTCGACATCGAGTTTGCAGACCTTGACGCGGCCTTCCATCTGCTTGTCAAACTCCTCAAGTATCGGAGCCTGCATCCGGCAAGGCCCGCACCAGGTCGCCCAAAAATCGACCAGCACAAGGCCGGATGATGTGACGGAATCGAAATTATCCTTTGTAAGATGCATTATCATGATTCATTTCTCCTTTTCGATGGTATTTATATATTCGCAGGCAGAAAGCGCGGCGACATTACCCTCGCCAACCGCCTTAGCTATCTGATACGGAGCTCCCGTGCAGTCGCCTGCGGCGTATACGCCATTTATGTTAGTTTTGCCGCTGCGGTCTGTCTTTATTACTCCGCGCTCGGACTCGATGCCGGAGACAAGACTCTCGGCCGTGAGCGTGTCTTTAATAATAAAAACGCAGTCGACCTTATACTCCTGCCCGTTTGCAACAAGCGTGTCGGCCTTCATGCCGCCGTGGATATCAAATTTCTCTTTACCCGAAAACGTCAGCACCTTGCAGCCGATATCGCGCAGAAACTGCGCATCGTGCGCGGCTTCCTCGCTGTCACCTATAACGGCGACGGTCTTTTCCTTATAAAGCATGCCGTCACAGGTAGCGCAGTAGCTCACTCCCCTGCCGAGAAACTCGGTCTCGCCCTGACATATCGGGCGGCGGCTTATTCCGCTTGTGACGATCACGGCGCTCGCCTCATAAAACTCGCGGCCGACGGCCACTCCTATGCTTTTGCCGAGAGGCACTACGCTCAGCGCTCGTCCCGGGATAATTACGGCGTCGCTTTCCTCAAGCTGTTTTGTCATTGCCTTTACTATATCCGCGCCGCTGCCGGATATGCCCGGATAATTCGTTACGCTTTCTGCAAGATACAGCTTGCTGCTCTCCGGAGGATTTGCGACAATGCCGGTTTTTTTGCCCCGATTGCAGGTCGTGAGCGCCGCCGAGACCCCTGCAGGCCCCGCGCCGATGATGAGTATATCAAATTTATTGTCCATTTTTATCACCTGCAAGCATTTTACCACAGCTTCTGCGTTTTCTCAACGGCATATGCAACGCAGCTCAAATTTATTTTTATATTGTAATTGCGTGAAATTTCGTTTATAATTTTTCTATCCAAGTTAACAGGAGTATGAACCATGGAAGAGATAAGCAAAAATTTTATTGAGAACTTTATCGACGAGGATCTTGCCGAGGGCGGCAGATTTGCCGGGATGCAGGTGCACACCCGATTTCCGCCCGAGCCGAACGGCTATCTGCACATCGGTCACTGCAAGGCGCTTATAATAGATTTCGGCACAGCCGAGAAGTACGGCGGCATCTGCAACCTGCGCATGGACGACACGAACCCCGCCAAGGAGGATACCGAGTACGTCGACGCTATTCAGGAGGATATACACTGGCTCGGCTTTGACTGGGGCGACCGCTTCTTCTACGGCTCGGATTATTTTGAGAAGACCTACGAATACGCGATCGAGCTTATTAAAAAAGGTCTCGCCTACGTCTGCGAGCTCACGCCAGAGCAGTTTAAGGAATACCGCGGCGATACGTCAAAGCCCGCAGTCAGCCCTTACCGCGACAGGCCGATTGAGGAAAATCTCGAGCTGTTCGAGCGCATGAAAAGCGGCGAATTCCCCGAGGGCAAATACACTCTGCGCGCAAAAATCGACCTCGCCTCCGGCAACTTCAATATGCGCGACCCCGTACTGTACCGCATCAGATACATTGAGCATCACCGTCAGGGCACGAAGTGGTGCATCTTCCCCATGTATGACTTTGCCCATCCCATTCAGGACGCGCTTGAGGGTATAACGCACTCGCTGTGCTCGCTTGAGTACGAGGATCACCGTCCGCTGTATGATTGGGTCATAAACAACGTCTCCGTGCCCTCAAGGCCGCGTCAGATCGAGTTTGCGCGCCTCGGCATAAATTACACCGTGCTCAGCAAGCGCAAGCTGAGAAGACTTGTAGAGGAAGGCCTCGTCTCCGGTTGGGACGATCCGCGCATGCCGACGCTGTGCGGTCTGCGCCGCCGCGGCTATACGCCCGCCGCCATCCGCAATTTCTGCGAGAGGATCGGCGTTGCGAAGGTTCCGAGCACCGTTGAATTTTCCTTCCTTGAGCACTGTCTGCGCGAGGATCTGAACGATCACGCTCAGCGTGCGATGGCCGTTCTTCGCCCGGTGAAGCTCACGATAACGAACTACCCCGAGTGGCAGAGCGAGGAGCTCGACATTGAGAATAACCCCAACGATCCGAACGCCGGAACGAGAAAAGTGACTTTCTCGCGCTATCTGTGGATCGAAGCCGAGGACTTCCTCGAAACTCCCGTTCCCAAGTATAAAAGACTCTATCCAGAAGGCCCGGAGTGCCGTCTGAAGGGCGCATATCTCATAAAATGCACCGGCTGCGTCAAGGATGCCGACGGCAATGTTGTCGAGGTGCTCGCCACCTACGATCCAGATAGCCGCGGCGGCGACCCTGCCGACGGACGCAAGGTCAAGGGTGCAACGATACACTGGGTCGATGCGGGTAATTGCGCCGATGCAGAGGTAAGACTGTACGGCAATCTGTTCTCCGATCCCGACCCGGACGCGGCGGACAAGGATTATATAAGCTGCCTGAACCCCGAATCGCTCGAGGTGCTTACAGGCTGCAAGCTGGAGAAAATGCTCGCGGATGCTGTCGCTCCCGCGCAGTTCCAGTTCCTGCGTATGGGTTATTTCTGCGTTGACAGCAAGGATTCAGCTCCCGGACATTTGGTATTCAACCGCGCGGTCGCGCTCAAGGACAGCTTCAAGAAATGATTTACAAGGAGGGGCACATGAACTACAAAGCTGCGGTAATCACGGTAAGCGACAGTTGCTCTGCCGGCGAAAAGGTCGACAAAAGCGGCCCTGCCGTCGCGCAGATGCTCGAGCAATCAGGCTTTAAAGTCATATACAGAGGGCTCGTTCCCGACGAGCGGCACGAGATATCCTCGGAGTTCATAAAATGCGCCTATGAGCTCGGCGCGGATCTTATAATTTCCACCGGCGGCACGGGCTTCGGCAAGAGGGATATCACGCCCGAGGCCACGCGCGACGTTATCTCGCGCGAGATACCCGCCATTCCGCAGGCAATGCTGCACTACAGTCTCGAATTCACGCCGCGAGCCATGCTCACGAGAGGCGTCGCCGGGATACGCGGCAAGAGCCTTATTATGAACCTGCCGGGCAACGAGACCGGCGCAAAGCAGAACCTCAGCTCCGTGATCGGCGTTTTGGAGCATGCCCTCCAAATGATAGCTAAAGACGAATAAGCTTAAAAAACCACGGTTTTTAA
>CALBGG010000008.1 GCA_937893605.1 uncultured Clostridia bacterium | reverse complement strand
GAAAGTAGTTGAGCATGATCGGCGCATAGGTCGTGTGCGCGGCCACAGAGCCGACGCTGACATCAAGCGACTGCGCCAGCAGCTTTGCCCTGTATATGTGGTATTCGCTTGTTACAACGGCGGTATTATCATTCGGGTCGCCGCCGCGCGAGCGGATGATATCGAAGCTGTACTCGAGGTTTTCAAGCGTCGATGTCGCCCTATCCTCCAAAACGATGCGGCTTTTGTCGATGCCGTTTTCGATAAGCCACGCAGACATGGCCTCTGCCTCGCTGATATTCTCATCATCACCCTGACCGCCGCTTACTATCGCGACCGTGTCCGGGTGCGCCTTCATATAGTCGCGCGCCGCCCTGACGCGCTCGACGAGCGAAAGCGATGGAGTATCGCCGTGCACCGCAGCGCCGAGGACGATTATATAGTCATACGCTCTGTCCCCATCACCGGAAGCGGCACGGACTATAGGCACCTCGACTATCGCAAGATATATAAGACCCATCGCCGTGAGCGCGCACACCGTGCGCTTGATCCAAGTCTTCGGGCAAAAGCGCATTATCGCAACGAGCACCGCCGCGAAAAACAGCGCATAGGCAATATAACCGACGCCGGTGAAGAAAAATCTCAGCACGATCCCTGCGAGAGCCAGCGCTCCGGGCAGAATAAATCTTTTATCCATCCGACAGCTCCTCCCATTCACCGTACTTTTCAAGGAGCTTTTCATTGAGCTCCTCCTTCTGTGCGCCGAGCTCCATGAGCTTTTGATAATCGCTTGCGTTTTCCTGCTCAAGCGCCTCTATCTCGCCAACCTGCTTTTCAAGCGCCGCGATCTCGCGTTCGAGCTTTGCCAGGCGTTTCTCCTTATTCGGTGACGACTTTTTTGCCGGTTTTTCGGGTTTTGCAGACTTTGCTTCTGCCTTGGCTGTGCGCGTGAAGACCTCCTGACGCTTGAGATACTCGCGCATCTGCTCGTATGTTCCGCGATAGTCGAGGAGACTGCCGTCGTTGAGATACCAAATGCGCGTTGCGAACTTTTCGATAAAATAGCGGTCGTGCGAAACAAACAGCAGCGCTTCGGAATAGTCCGACACGGCGTCCTCCATCCATTCGCGGCTGGCGATATCCAAATGGTTCGTCGGCTCGTCGAGGATGAGAAGATTTATATCGCTGCCCATAAGCATGCAAAGCTTGAGTCTGCTCTTCTCGCCGCCGGAGAGAGCCCCGACTGGCGTGAGCACATCCTCGCCGCGAAAGCCGAACGCCGCCAGTCTGTCGCGTGCCTCCTGCGGCCGGCAGCGGCAGTCGTACAGCATTGTGTCGAGAAGCGAGCGCTCCTCATTTGAAAAATGTATTATCTGCGGCAGGTACGCCGGTCGAACGGATGGGCCGAATTTTATGTATCCCTCGTCAGGCTGCTCCTGCTGCATTATCATTTTTACAAGCGTGCTCTTCCCCGTTCCGTTATCGCCGATGAGCGCAATGCGCTCACCGCCTGCGACCGTGAGCTCAAGCCCGTCAAAGAGCTTTTTTGCTCCGAAGGCCTTGGATACGTCATGGAACACGAGCACCTCGTCGGCGTGAAAATCGGCAGAGGTGAATTTCGCAGAGAGCTTTTTTGCCTCGGTCGGCTTTGCTGTCTGCTCAAGCTTTGCTATGCGTTTTTCCATTGAAAACGCACGCTTATGCAGCTTATCATTGCCCATGAAGGCCCACAGGTGCATCTGCTCGGCGGCGCGGGTCAGCTGCTCTATCTTGGCCTGATCCTTTTCGTATTTTCTGAGCTTTTCCTCAAAGCGCTTCTGCCGCTCGACGACATAAAAGCTGTATCCTCCGCTGTAAAACTCGGCCTTGCCCTCGCTTATCTCAATGCAGCGCCGGGCTATCTTATCAATAAAATAGCGGTCGTGGCTTATTAAAAGCACAGTGCCCTTGAAATGCTGGAGATAGTCCTCAAGCCACTCCGTCGCACGTAGGTCAAGGTGATTTGTCGGCTCGTCGAGCAGCAGTATATCCGTTTTTTCAAGAATGAGGCGAGCGAGGTTAACCCTCGTCCGCTCGCCGCCGGAGAGCTGATCAAACGGCTGCTCGCGCATGCTCTGCGGGATATCCAGACCGTTTGCCACACGGTTGCGGTCGGTGTCCATATCGTAGCCGCCGAGACGGGCAAAATCGGCCGAGAGCCTGTCGTACTCCGAAAGGAGCTTGTCCGACTGGTCGGTCTCCATTCTTTTTGCGAGTTCATCCAGGCGCGCGCTTATGGCGTAAAGCTCGCGGTGCGCGTCCTTCAAAACATCCTCGGTCGTCCAACCGTCCGGGTAGACCGGGATCTGAGATATGAGCCCGAGGCGCTTGCCGGAGGCTATGGCTACCGCGCCCTCGTCGTAGTCTATCTCGCCCGTTAAAATGCGAAACAGCGTCGTTTTTCCGCAGCCGTTGTGCCCGAGAATGCCGACGCGCTCACCTTCGGCAATGTCGAAGCTGAGCCCGTCAAGTATGTTTTTACCCAATTCAAAGGACTTTACAAGTCCTTTGACGGATATGTCTGTCATCGTGTTTCTCCTAAATTACTTGCTTAAGCTGACGGGAGCCGAACGCCTACCGGTTTTGGCAGGCTGATTTTCACTCATGCCTCGTTAAAGCCCTTGAAAATACGTCGGTATTCCCTGCGGGCTTTGCCTTGCCCGAGCAAAAATCAGCTCTGTCAAAACTGCAAAGCACCTGTCAGCAGACAGTTTTACTGAAATAGTCGGCATCTTCGATACCGGGCTGACGCATTATGTGCATATGTAGGTACTTCAACGCGCCTAAAAAGCTGACAGGCGGCAGGTGTTCAGCTCCCGTCAGCTTACCGCTGCTTGCAGAACGGTGTTTATCACTCCGCCGGCCGCTCCGAGTCCGCTGCCGCCGTTTTCTACGATGCATGCAAAGGCGTAGGGGTGCTCCTCGTCGTTCAGGAAGCCGACAAACCAGCCGTGCGCGGCCTTGCCGTCGCCGACCTCGGCCGTGCCGGTCTTTGCGGATATATTAAGTCCCGGGAAACGATCCTGCCCGTAGTGATACACAACGTTGTAGTTCATCATCGACGCCACCTTCTGAGCCGTGTCGGCCGAGAGCAGCTGCGTCGTTTTGCCCGACTGACCAAGAAGCGAGGGCTCGACGACGGTTCCGCCGTTTGCGTACGCTCCGGCAAGGCGCATCATGGCATAAGGACAGACAAGGTCGTTATACTGGCCTATCCCCGACCATGCCATGGACGCGCTCATTGAGCTGTCCTTATCGTAATTTCCCGCCTGAGTCGATATGCTGTCAAGCTTAAGCGAGGTCGTTATGCCGAGCTTTTCGGCATACTGCGCTATTATGTCAGGGCCCAGCTCGAGCGATATCTCGGCAAAGGCGCAGTTGCAGGAGTTTGAAAGCGCCTGCTCGATGGTCTGCTGACCGTGCACGCCAGTGCAGTTTATCTTTACGCCCTTTACGTCTACAGAGCCCGCGCAGCTGAATGTGCGATGGTAGATATTGTCGATATTTTCAAGTGCCGCCGTGAGCGTTACCAGCTTAAATACCGAGCCGGGCGTGAACGATGCGCTTATACAGCGGTTGATATACGCTCCGTCCGGCAGCGTTTCCGGTGGGTCAAGCGGATCTATTGACGGTGACGACACCATACACAGCACCTCGCCCGTTTTATAGTTATAGACCATAACGGCGCCGCTGCGGCCGTTGAGAGCCTCATAAGCTTTAAGGTTTAAGTCCGCATCTATCGTAAGCTGAAGGTCAACGTCCTCCTGCTCCTCAATTCCGGTTATGAGATTAAAGCCCGAGAGCTCACGCTTAAACGAGCTCAGAGCACCTGTACCGACATTGCCGGTATAGTCGCCTGTAACGTGGTAGCAGGCGATGCGCGTATTTGCGTTTTCCGCATAGCTTTTTTCGCCGCCGCCCATTTTGGCAAGCACCGTGCCGTTGCGGTCTGTGAGCGTATATTGGCTGCCGGAGGTGGATTGATCGAAGTAGAGCGCCCACATCTCGCCGTCTTTAATATAACGGCCGACATACACAAAAAGTCCGATGACGATAAGAAAAGCCATCAGAAGCGCGGAGAACGCACGGAGAGATACTTTTTTCATGCCGTTTCCTCCTCCGGAGCGGCGCTTTCACGCTGCTTTTTTGTCCTTGCCTCGGGCGGGCGCACGACGAAGCTTGCGCCCTTGCGCGTATCGCCGGCCTTAATAAAGGCAAGCAGCATCCAGCAGGCCAGCACAGATGTACCGCCGCGTGATACGAACGGGAACGTTACGCCCGTAAACGGCAGGATATCGACAGAGCCGAACACATTGAGCGCAACCTGCACCATGAACATGCTCGCCGTTGCGCAGGCGGCTATTGAATAGTATGCGCTGCGGCCGTGGCCGGAGTTTCGTACGGCAAAAAATGTGAGAGCCAATATCGCAAGCACGGCGCAGATGGCGATGATAAGCCCGAGCTCCTCGCACATAACGCCGAACACCGTGTCCGTATTTCCGGCAAAGGTGCCCTTGAGCCAGCCGTTGCCCGCACCCTTTCCGAAAAGTCCGCCGGACGCTCCGGCCGAGAGCGCGTGAGTCTGCTGATATCCGCCGTTCCAAATATTCTCAGCGTCCCAGATATGCCCCCAGGTCGCAAAGCGGCGGGCGACATGAGCCTTCATTTTAAGCATCAGGAATCCTGCCATGCCCGCTCCCGTTACGGCAAGGGCTACAGTCGCTATCGAGCCCGAGCGCATGAAAGATATCACAAGGAAGGTCACAAAGAATATCAGCGCAGTTCCGAAATCGCTGCTGAAGGCGAGGAATATGACACACAGCGCGGAAAACGCAATGAACATGATAAGGTTTTTTGTGCTGAACAGCCTGTCAAGCGTAGCTGCGCCGACATAGATGAACGCGACCTTAACAAATTCCGAGGGCTGAACCGACAGATTTCCTATGTATATCCAGTTTTTCGCGCCGTGCTGCTCCGTTCCGATAACAAGCACCGCCGCAAGAATAAGCACCGACAGTATTGCAAGCGGCAGGCGCATGATCTTTGTTCTGTCAAGATCGCGCAGCCACCACCCGAGGGCAAAAAATGCCGCAATGCCTGCAAATACGATTATCATCTGCCGGAACATCTCGTCCGGCACGGACGAGGCTATGACCGAAAGGCCGATAGACGAAAGGAAAAATGCAAGCGTCTCGACCTCAAAGCCCGTGCGGCGTATGCTGCGCATGGCAAAATAGCAAAACCACTCGAGCAATATGAGCAGCAAAAAGCCGAGCAGTATGCCTGCAGCGTACTCGCTTTCGGCTGTGCAAAGATGCTCAAGCAGGAGTATAGCCTGAAAAACCGTCAGGAAAAACAGCGTCACCGCAGGGTGGACACGCTTCCAGCTCTGTGTTCTGCGAGCCTCGATAGCGTCGCGCTGCTTTTCGCTTATGTCGCGAAAGCGCACACTGTTTCCGGCAAGGTTCAAAACGTCGCCGTCGCGCACGACGGTACCCACTCCCTGCACCTTTTCGCCGTTGACCCAGACGCCGCCCTTGGAGAATATATCGAATATGCGCCACACGCCCTTCGGACTGCGGATAAGAACCGCGTGGACGCGGCTGACCGAGGCATACGGCAGGCATATGTCCGCCGATTTCGAGCGGCCGATGAGATTTTCCCAGTGGTTTATGAGCGCAACGCCGTCATCCTTATGGATATATCCCCATATCTCGGTCTGCGATTTGTTGCCGAGCATGCTGCGCATGCAGCGAACGAGGACGATCACCGCAAACAGAGGCAGAATATATGAAGCTACATTGACGATCATGTCCGCCAAGCATTTCACCTCTTTTAAATTTAATAGTATTGAAAACTCACAGATATTGATTAATAATATCATAAATGTACTGCATTGACAAGCAAGCCTGATTTATTTACAATGGGTTCATGAATATGAAAAGCGTGAAAACATGGATAGTGATATTTGCCGCGGTGCTTGTTATATGCGCGGCGGCCTTTCTGCTGCTTAAAGGCAGGGGCGCGAGCGGCAGAATCGCCGTCATACGCGTTGACGGAGAAATTTACGAAAAGATAGACCTCGACACCGTCGCTGTTGCATATGACATGGAAATCAAAACGGAGTTTGGGTATAATAAATTACACATAGAGCATGACGGGATAAGCGTCACCGAGGCCGACTGCCGCGATCATATCTGCATGGATCAGGGTAAGGTCAGCAAATCCGGCGTTCCCATCGTGTGTCTGCCCCACAGGCTCACCGTAGAGATTGAGGGGGAAGATATAGATGGCTAAGACGAGAAAGCTCGCGCTCATGGCGATGTTCACGGCCGCATCGCTGATCGTTTTCGTCATCGAAGCGCAGATACCGGCTCCCGTCCCCGTTCCCGGAGTTAAGCTTGGCCTTGCAAACATCGTAACGCTCATTGCCATGGTCATGCTCGGGCGGCGTGAGGCTGGGATTATCCTGCTCGTGCGTATCGCAATGGGCAGCGTGTTCACCGGCGGCGTGTCGGCGTTTATATTCAGCATTGCAGGCGGAGCTCTGGCCTATGCCGTAATGTGCCTGACGCTCAGGCCGTTTTCGGGAAAGCTTCTGTGGGTAGTCAGCGTATTCGGTGCTGTTGCGCACAATCTCGGGCAGCTCTGCGCGGCGGTACTCATAACAAAAACGGCATCGCTGTTTTTGTATGCGCCGGTTCTTCTGGCCTCGGCCATCGTCACCGGCGTATTCACGGGGCTGGCAGCGATGTATCTCGTGCGCCGGCTGGACAAAAAGGTCAAATAGTGTTAGTATGTATCTATATTTAGAAAAGATATTAGGAGTATTTTAAAATGAGCGAATGCACACATGATTGTTCGACCTGTCAGGAAAACTGCGGCGAGCGCGAGACTCAGGATCTGAGCGCAAAGCTCAATCCCGCGGCAAGCGTAAAAAAGGTCATCGCCGTCGTCAGCGGCAAGGGCGGCGTCGGTAAGAGCCTCGTCACCGGTCTTCTGGCAAGCAAAATGCAGAGCCGCGGCTATCAGGCTGCCGTTCTGGACGCAGACATAACAGGCCCGTCGATCCCCAAATCCTTCGGCATACACGAGCATGCCCGCGGCACGGAAGAGCTGCTCATCCCCTGCTACTCGAACAAGGGTACGCAGATCATGTCCGTAAACCTCATCCTCGATAACGAGACCGACCCCGTCGTGTGGCGCGGCCCTGTCATCGCCGGCGTCGTTACCCAGTTTTGGAGCGACGTACTGTGGGATAACGTCGACTACATGTTTGTCGACATGCCTCCCGGAACGGGCGACGTTCCTCTGACAGTTTTCCAGTCGCTGCCTATTGACGGCATCGTCATAGTCACTTCGCCTCAGGAGCTTGTGTCCATGATAGTTGCAAAAGCCGTGAACATGGCAAAGCTGATGAACATCCCCGTGCTCGGCATTGTCGAGAACATGAGCTACTTCAAATGCCCCGACTGCGGCAAGGAGCACGAGATATTCGGCGCGAGCAAGGTCGACGCCGTCGCAAAGGAATACGGCATAAAGCACACCGCGCGTCTGCCCATCGACCCCGTTATTGCAACGATGGTCGACGCGGGCGAGATCGAAAGTATAAACGCCGACGCTCTTGACGAGCTGGCGGACTTTATAGAAAAAGGAGAAAACTCATGATAATCGCAGTATCTTACAAGGACAATGAGATATTCGAGCACTTCGGCCATGCCGAAATGTTCGCCATCTACAAAACCAATGACGACAATACCGAGATCCTCTCCAAGGAGCTCGTCGAAGTTAAGAAACACGGCCATCAGGCGGTCGCCGATCTTATGGACAGTCTGCACGTCGACGCCGTTATCGTCGGCAGCATCGGCGTCCACGCAAGAGCGGCGCTGGCGGCTTACGGCATCGTTGCGTTCGCCGGCTTCTGCGGCAACGCCGACGATGCGGCCGAGCTTCTCATGCGCGGCCAGCTCCCCTTCCTGTCCGACGAGGGCGGCTGCGGCGGCGGTGGCTGCTCCGGCTGCTCGGGCTGCGGAGATCACAGCCACGAGGACGGCGAGGACTGCGGATGCGGCGGCGGCTGCGGATGCCACTGATAAGTAAATAGGCGCCAAAAAGCTCAGGTCAAACGACCTGAGCTTTTTGTTTATGTCCTGTTATGCTGCGTTACTGTGCTCTGTAGAGGAAGGTGACGACCTGTGCGCGGGTGCAGGGAGCATCGGGCGAGAAGCAATTGCCGCCTGTGCCTTTGGTTATGTTGTTTTCGACCGCCCAGTTGACGGCATCATAGCAATATGAGCCTGCCGCAACGTCAACGAAACCGTTCCCTGAGCTTACGCTCGGCGAATTTGCAGCCCGGTACATGAGAGTCACGACCTGACCGCGTGTGCAGGTTGCATCGGGAGAAAATCTGTTGTTTCCGGTGCCTTTAGTAATATTATTTTCAACCGCCCATTGAACCGCATCATGGTAATATGCATTGGGATCCACATCAGAGAAGTTGACATCAGTGCTTGCTTTCGGCTCGCCTGCCGCGCGCCACAGGAAAGTCACGACCTGGCCGCGGGTGCAGCGCTCATTCGGCGAGAAGGTTGTTGCCGACGTCCCCTTTGTTATGTTCTTATTCACAGCCCACTTCACGGCATCATAGCAAAAGTCTCCGACGTTTACATCTATAAACAAACTCTCGCTGCCGTACTTGAAGCTTGCCGATGTCAAAGAGTTGTTATAATCTCCAACGTTTACCATTGTCCAGTCAATGGCAGAGCCTGCGTAATTGACAGTGCGCAGATCATGGCAATTGTAGAACGCATATTTTCCTATGCTCTTTACCGATGTCGGGATATCAACTTCTGTAATACGCGCATAATGGCCGCTGCTCTTGGACGAGGATGTAGCAAATAACTGCTTCGGGATTTCAGATACTGTTTGCCCGAAAGTGACTTTAAGCGAATCGGAATTATATCCTGCATTGTTAAACGGAGGCAATACCAATATCACGGGATTTTCATCGAGAGATGCGCTTATTGTGTCTGCTATATCGCCGTTGATCGTTATTGATTCAAGCCCCGTACAATGCGCAAAGCATCCTTCGAGAAGCTTGCAGTCTCCGTTTATAGTAAGGTCCTTTAAATAATAACAATACAAAAAAGCGTGCTTTCCGATAGTGCAATCTCCATCAATAACCACAGACTGTACTCCCGTTTCAAAGAACGCATTTGTCCCTATGCTCTTCATGCCGCTGCCGATATGCACACTTTTCAGATCATGGCAGTTTTCAAATGCGGCAAAGCCAACCGACGTTACTGAATCGGGAATGGTCACGCTCGTAATATGAGGATAGCATCCGTCTGTCTTTGAATATGAAGAAGCAAACAGATTACTGGGGATCGCAGTAACCTCCGGGCCAAAAACGACATCCAAATAGTCGGAATTTGCACCAATATTGTAGAATGTGTTGTCAACAGTATAAACCTTCTGAAGATCACTGTTTATTGTGAGCGAGTTAAGGCTGGTACAATTGGAAAATGCACTTGCACCAATTTCAGACATCGTTTCAGGCAGCACCACTTTTTTTATAGTCGCGCAATTCTGAAACGCTTTCGAATGGATGCTCCTGACCTTGTATGTCACGCCGTCATAATCGACCTTTGACGGCACCGTGACGGATGACGATGAGCCGTTGTACTTCCTGACGCAGGCAACGCCGCCCTCGATCGCAAAAGTGAAATCTCCGCTTTTAAATGACTCATCGGCCGCAAAAGCGCTCACAGGCACCAATGACACGACCATCAGCAGCACAAGAAGCAGGCTTAGTATTCGTTTCTTCATTGTTTTCCTCCAAATATTTTTCCGCGCGGCTGTCATAAGGTATACCTTTTGCAGTTGCGCTTTGTTAATGTCATGATAACTGAAAATAGTCAAAATTGCAAGATGCTGTACTGAAATTTCCGAAAAATGCGCTGATTTTATCAAAAATTCAGGTTTTGAGCATCAAAAATGCGTAAATCGGTTGACTGTCAAAAGGTATACTTTTTGACAGTTGCATTTTTTCATATTTTCGTGCAAAAAAGCTCCCGTCCGCGGACGAGAGCTTTTCGGTTTAATTACATTGCTTCGATCTCTTTTATGATGTATTCGTTGCCTGTGACGAGATAGGTATTCTCACTCTGGCAATACGGACACACCTTTGCGTATTTCACCGTGGGGTAAGTCTGCTTGC
>CALBGG010000007.1 GCA_937893605.1 uncultured Clostridia bacterium | reverse complement strand
AACGACCTGAGCTTTTATGTTTAACTTACAATCGCAATTAATACAGAGGCTAAAACTATCAGCAGTGAAAAACCTATCTCGCCGGCCCAAACCATGCGGAGCTGGTCTTCGGATATGACCATGCCGTAGCTTTTGGGCTTTTCCTGAGGAGAGGGAGCGGGCTCGACATTCGGAGCTTCCGCTTCTTCAAGCTCGTCGAGAACGTCATCGGAGGTTTCATCGTCGGAAACAGAATACTCGTCGTCTGACATCGGTTCGGCTTTACCCTCGCCGCGGCGGAGCTTCGGGAGATTGACCTTCGGTATTTTGATTTCGGGGATCTTGAATTTCATAGCGTTACCTGAAAAACGGCGGGCGTTAAGCCCGCCGTTCGGATTTTTAATATTACTCGGCCTCGGCCAGTGCCTTGGCCTCTTCAATGACCTTCTGCTGAACATTGCCCGGAGCTTCCTCGTAGCGAATGAACTTGCAGGTGAACGAGCCGCGTCCCTGAGTCATGGAGCGCAGGTCGATGGTATAAGAGCTCATCTCTGCCATGGGGACCTCAGCCTCAACGGTCTGCATGCCGTCCTCTGCGTTCATGCCGAGAACGGTGCCGCGGCGCTTGGAGGAGATATCGGACATGATATCGCCGAGGTTTGCGTCGGGGATAGTAACCTGCAGAAGGCCGATAGGCTCAAGAATGGTGGGCTTTGCCTTGGGGATGCCGTCCTGATATGCAAGACGTGCTGCCGTCTGGAAAGCCATATCGTTCGAGTCGACGGGGTGGTAGGAGCCGTCGTACAGAGTGGCCTTCAGGCCGACCAGCGGGTAACCGGCGAGAACGCCCTTCTGAACTGCGTTGCGCAGACCCTTTTCGACGGAGGGGAAGAAGTTCTTGGGAACGGAGCCGCCGAAGACCTCCTCTGCGAAGATCATGTCGTCCTGCTCATCCTGCGGCTCGAAGCGGATCCAGACGTCACCGAACTGGCCGGAACCGCCGGACTGCTTCTTATGGCGGCCGTGAGCCTCGACCTTGCCCTTGATCTTCTCGCGGTATGCGACGCGTGCGGGCTTGAGCTCGGTCTCGACGCCGAAACGGCTCTTGAGCTTTGCGCACAGAACATCGACCTGAATGTCGCCGGCGCCGGAGATGACCATCTGATGGGTCTCTGCATTGTTGACGAGGGTGAAGGAGACGTCTTCTTCGTTAAGCCTTGCAAGACCCCCGGCGACCTTGTCGTCCTGACCCTTGGTCTTGGGGGATATAGCCATGGAGTAGCAGGGATCGGGCATCTCGAGTGCCGGGAGCTCGACCTCGTTCTTGGGATCGCAGACGGTATCACCTGTCTTCCAATCCATCTTGCCGACGGCGACGATATCGCCGCAGCAGGCTTCCTTGACCTCGGTGGTCTTCTTACCGCAGATGGTATAGAGTCTGCCGAGCTTGTCGGTGCTGGAGGAACGAACGTTGCGCAGCGACAGGTCGGCGGTGATCTTGCCGGACACGACCTTTACGAAGCTGTATTTGCCGAACTGATCGGAAACGGTCTTGAAAACAAAGCCGCAGACGGGCTCGTCGGACTTGTCCTCGGGAGCGGGGACATAGTCGCAGACTGCCTGGAGGACAGCTTCGGTGCCGATGTTGGACATTGCCGCGCCGCAGACTACGGGAACTACGCTGCGCTCTGCAAGGCCGGCCTTGAGGCCGACAACGATCTCTTCGTCTGTAAGCTCCATGGTATCGAGGAATTTCTCCATAAGCTCTTCGGTAACGGCTGCCGCCTCCATAAGCTCCATGCGCATCTCCTCGACCTTGTCCGCGTCGGCTGCGGGAACCGCGACCTTTGCGGTCTTGCCGCCCTTGGTCTGATAAGCGGTGTTGTGAACCAAGTCGATAACGCCGGTGCCATCGGACATGGGGATCATGACCGGACAGATGGCAGCGCCGTATTTTTCCCTGAGTGCGGACAGGACTGCGTAGTAGTCGCCGTGCTCTTCATCGATCTTGGAGATGTAGAACATTGCGGGAACGCCGGCAGCCTTGAGGTATTTCCAGCTTCTTTCCGCGCCGACGGTGATGCCGTCCTTGGCGGAGCAGAAGATGATTCCGGTCTCAACAACGCGGATAGCGGCAAGAACGTCGCCGACGAAATCGAAGTAGCCGGGGCAGTCAAGAACATTGATCTTGCAGCCGCCGAAGTTCACTGGAGCGACGGAAGTCGCGATCGTGATCTGGCGCTTGATCTCTTCAGCGTCGTAGTCGCAGACGGTGTTGCCGTCGGTGACCTTGCCCATACGGTCAATGGCGCCGGTAGTGAACAGCATGCTCTCAGCAAGGCTGGTCTTACCGCTGTTGCCGTGACCCATGAAGCAGATGTTGCGAATGTTTTTGGTTTCGTAGCTCATATGTTGCTTCCTCTCTTGAAAGATATATTAAAAATTTAATTTCGTATAAAACGCAATCGATTTATTATACACTATTGTATATTTAATGGCAACATTTTTTTAAGGTGTACGTATCGCAGTGCTCAGAATGATCGTTATGAGCAGCCACACGAGCAGATAGCTCAGCGCCGCTACGACGCCGGGCAGCGCACTCAGGCTTATAATAAACATGACGATCATGCCGACGACAGCACTCATTACGCTGAGCATTACGTTCAGCCGTATGCGATTAAACAGCGCCTTGCCGTGGTCGGCCAGACTCACGAGCGGGCCGAGACCTTCGCGCGAGAGCAGTGCCGAGGGCTTGCTGCCCTCCGAGGGCTCAGCGCCGGATATCGCATAGCGTTCCGAGTACGGCGGGAAGTCGAAGCCGTCGGTCGGCATGTCGAATTTTACCGACAGCATCGAGGGAGTGATGTTAAAGTCGCGCACGGCAAATATCGCGTGCCTGTCCGAGCCGACGAGCTCCGCCAAGGCGCTCCTGACTGTGTCCAAGGCCGTGTATTCCATTTCAAATACGCCGCAGATAATGCCAGCCACGGCGACGTACACGCCGTTGTTGAGAACATATTTGTCCGGCAGCACGACGCCCATAAGACGCATGAACGCGGCGTTGCCGCAGTAAACCGACTCTCCGTCGACTATGGCGGTAAGGCCTCCGCTTTCGTGCACCGAGAAAGCTTCAACGGTCATAAGACTGCCGCCTGCCTTGCGCATGAGCTCATTGAACGGATGAACCATTGCACTGCCTGAGGCGGAGATGATACTGCCCGCAAAGGATATTATCCTCTCCGGCTGCATACCGGCGAACACGCGCGTTCTGCTTATCTTGACGCAGCCTTTCGGGAACAGATCGGAATCGGTTATTATAAGGTGCTTTGCCTTGCCGATGTCGTAAAGCCCCGACCAGCCCGCTATAGTCGAGCCGCTGCGGATGAGGCTTTTTATCGAGATGAAAAACGGCAGGGGGAAGGTTATGAGCATCGCTATGGGCGCTGCGCACACGAATATGCCCGAGAGAATGTGCGCAAAGGACGAAAAGCTCTTGCTGACAGCCGCCGCGACGATACTCAAAACGAGAGCGACTATGATAAAGTACGGGGTCAGCACGCCGAAGACCGACTCGTCCGGCCCGTCCTCCTCGGTGCGGCGGACGATACCGTCGACGGGCTTTCTGCCCTTGACAAGGGTTATATCCTCGCCCGAGAGCTCGGACTCGGCGGTTAGAACATACGGATGCTTTGCTGCGGCTGCTGTGTTGAATATGACCCTGTTGCTTCGCGCATTCATGATGCAGCCTAGCAGCGTGAATGCTATCGTCAGCGATGGGATCACGCAAAACGGCACGACCTTTTCTCCGACGTTTGCCGCGGACAGAAATGCGTCTATCATGCACAGCAGGCACGATATAACGATAAGAGCGCTTGCGTGAAGCTTGAATTTGACTATGCTCATTATGCCGGTCGTTATGATATCAAGGCCGCAGAGCATGACGGCTATCATCATGATAAGACACACAGCGCTTTTAACGCCGGCGTCAAACAGCGCGCCGGGTACGGGAAGACCGTAGGATATGTACATCATAAAGGCACACAGAATGAAAGCTATACGCGCTCTCAGCCGCAGACCGGCGATGTGCTTGTCGTAAAACCTTGCGGCCTTGTCCGGCGGCATCTCTTCGCCGAGATCCTCGGACTCATAGCTCGTTTCGCCGAGAGCAACCTGGCTCTGCTTTATTTTCATCGCGATAAACGCGAGAGCGGTTATGAGCGGCACGGCGACGGATTCGCGGAAAGACTTCGGCTCTCTGCGTGCCTTCTCCTTTTTCGGCGTCTCCGGCTCTATAACGGTGTAATCGGCGTCCGCAGCGTATTTGTCCCCGGGATCTCCCTCTATGCCCGAGCCTTCGTAAAGATCGGGCTCGTCGCCTTTATCGGGAGAATCCTCAAAATGCACTTTCGTCTGCTCGGACTTCGGCTCAGACGGCTCAGACGGCTCGACAGGGGAGGAGACCTCCGAAGTGCGCTGCTTTGTCGGCTCCGGCTCCGCGGCTGGAGCGGGCTCGGACTCGGGCTCGACCACACGTTCTGCGGGCTTATCTTCATGCTTGAACTCGGCGATTATGCGGTCGACCTCGTCGAGTATCGGGTCAGTCTCCGGCTGCCCGGAACGTAGCGGCGCCTCCGATGTTCTCTTTGGCGAAGCGGAAGAACGAGCGCTGTCCTCCGAATAGAATTCGCGGCGGATCGACTGCGGGTCGAGCTTTGAGGCGCTTCCGGAAACGCTGTCTTCAGATTCAAACTCCGCGACTATCTCCGCGGGATCGAAGCTGTATTCCTCCTGCACCGGCTCGGCCTTTACGCCGTCGTTTATAACGGCGGAGAACACCTCGTCAAGAGCTTTCGCCGAGTCCTTTATCGGCTCAGACGGCTCAAAGACGGGCTTTTCGGAAACTGGCTCCTCGTCGAGAGAGCCGAACTCGCTCAATATACTGTCAAGATCAAAACTGAGATCGACAGAGTTTTTATCATTTGGATTCATAAATTACCCTCGGTCAGCCTCTGCGCTGGCGCAGTACTTCGTACATGATTATTGATGCGGCGGCGGAAGCGTTCAGGGAATTTATCCTCCCCGCCATGGGGATGCTCACGATAAAGTCGCAGCTTTCGCGCACGAGCCTGCCCATACCGTCGCCCTCGGAGCCTATAACGATGGCACAGGAGCCCGAAAAATCGGTGCTCCAAAGCTCGCTGCTGCCCCCGGCCGCCGCGCCGTAGACCCAAACGCCCTTTTCCTTGAGCTCCTTGAGCACCGACGGAATGTTCGGAACGCGGGCAATCTTCATGTGCTCGGCTGCGCCCGCCGAGGCCTTGCCGACGATAGCTGTCAGTCCCGCGCTGCGGCGCTTGGGAATTATGACTCCGTGCGCTCCGGCGCATTCTGCGCTGCGAATGATGGCTCCGAGGTTCCGCGGATCGCTAACCTCATCGCAGACAATGATAAACGGCTGCTCGCCGCGCTCTTTGGCAAGATCGAGAATGTCGGATACCTCGCAGTATTCGTTGACGCCGACGAGCGCGACGACGCCCTGATGCGCCTTTGTCACCGACATGTTGTCGAGCTTGCGGCGATCCGCGTCGACGACAACTATCCCGGCCTCGCGTGCCTTTGACGCTATATGCCCGAGCGTTTTATCCGTCTCGCCCTTGGCGATGAATATCTTATCTATACTGCGGCCGACACGCAGAGCCTCTATAACGGCATTTCTGCCCTCGATTATATCGTTTTTGATCTCATAATTATTTTCTCTGTTTTGCATCTTTTCACCTGTGCTCATATTTGCAGATAATAATACAAAATACATTCTAACATATCCTTGCAGAAGTTTAAAGGGAAAAGTTTTACCTGCGACAAATTTTTTGTGGACAATATAACGATTTGGATGTAAGATGCAAAGTAGCATACTATAGATATTATCCATAACTATGTCCTGCGAAAGGAAAGCAATATGAAAAAACTCAACAAAAAGATCGACATGTTCTGCTACAGGCATCCGAGATTCGGTATACCCAACCTCATGCTGTACATCGTCGTTGTAAGCCTTGCCGTCTGGCTTTTGAGCATTATGGACAGCAGCAAAACGCTTTTGAGCTACTTTGCGTTTTCGCCCGAGCTCATACTGAAAGGCCAGGTCTGGCGGCTCATAACATTCATGTTCATACCGCAGGATCTTAGCATGTGGGCGCTGCTGTTTTTCTATTTTTACTACTGGATCGGCAGCACGCTCGAGCGCGAGTGGGGCACGGCAAGATTTAATATTTTCATCTTCTCCGGCGTCATACTTACCATCATCTACGGCATGGTGATATATCTCATCACCGGGCAGTCGGCAGCTATCGGAACTTATTACATCTATCTGTCGATGTTCTTCTCATTTGCGACGCTTTATCCGAACACTCAGGTGCTGTTCATGTTCATCATCCCCGTGAAGATCAAATGGCTTGCTTATATAAACGCAGCGTTTTTCATCTTCGAGATGCTCGCGACAAAATTCCCGTTCAATCTCCTGCCGCTGATAGCGATGCTCAACTACCTCATCTTCTTCGGATCGGATCTCATTTCGTCCATCTCTTCGGGCGCAACGCGCTACCGCAAGACAACGGTAAACTTTAACCGAGAGAAGCAGAAAATAAAACACGAGCAGCGCCGGAAGGATTATAACTACAAGTGCTGCGTCTGCGGCAGAACGGATAAGGATTTCCCGAACCTTGAGTTCCGCTACTGCTCCAAGTGCGCCGGCTATCACTGCTTCTGCCAGGATCATATAAACAACCACGTTCATTTCACTGAATAAGCACACAGGGTGGATAAGAATATGGATGAGAGAAAGAAAACTACCGCAAAGACCGTGATCGGGGCTGTCATACTTGCCGCGCTTCTGGTGCTGCTGGTGCTTATCGTCATTCGCGGCGTCAAGGCCAATAAGAGCCTGGGTGAGGCGTTCGAGAGCCCTGTTGCGACCGTGGCGCCCACGCCTACGCCCACTCCAGAGCCTACGCCCACTCCCGTCGGCCTGCCGGACTTCAAGCCCCATTCCGTTGACGGAACAGAGCCGGAAAGACTTATCTCAAAAACGGACATAATGGTCGACGGCGAGATCGTCGAGGAATACGAGAGCGATTATGTGATAGACTTCGACCTACCGGAGAAATATAGCGAGCTTGAGGGCGTCATTACCTTCCGCGGAGACAATTACCGAACGGGCGCTGCCTACGGTACGGCGGAGGTCGGCAGCAAAACGCTCACGAAGCTCTGGTCAAAGTCGACAAGCGGACTGAGCGATACCGACGGTATCTACTGGTCCGGAAGCGGATGGACAGGGCAGCCTCTTATCGTCAAGTGGCCCGAAGCAACGCGCAAAAATATGAGCGCAATGTACGACTGGGCGCGCGAGAAAGCCGAGCTCGTCGAGGTCATATACGCGACGCTTGACGGACATGTTTATTTCTATGAGCTCACGAGCGGGGAATACACGCGCGAGCCGCTGAACCTCGGCTTTAACTACAAGGGTGCGGGCTCGCTCGATCCGCGAGGCTACCCCATACTCTATGTCGGCTCGGGCGTTGACAGCATAAACGGCAAATCCCGCGTAAAGATAGTAAACCTTATCGACAACTCCGTCATGTTCGAGTTCGGGCAAAACGAGACGTTTGCAAACCGCAACTGGCACATGTTTGATTCATCGCCTTTGGTCAGCGCGGAGACCGACCAGCTCATATATCCCGGCGAAAACGGCATACTCTACATCATCCATCTCAATACGAAATATAACGAGCAGACGGGCGAGCTGTCCGTCGCCCCGGACAATATCGTAAAATGGAAGTACGACAGCACTCGCAGCGGCAGTCAGTACTGGCTCGGCGTCGAGTCCTCGGCCGCGATAATCAACAATTACATCTTCCTTGCCGACAACGGCGGCAACCTCATGTGCCTTGATCTAAACACTCTCAAGCTTGTTTGGGCGCAGGATGTCCTTGACGATACAAACTGCTCTCCTGTCGTCGATATCGAAGACGGGCACCCTTATATCTACATAAGCACCTCGTTCCATTACGGCTGGCGCTCGTATTCGACCGCCGTTATACCTGTATTCAAGATCGATGCAGAGACGGGCGAGATAGTCTGGCGCACCGACTATACCTGCTATACCGCGCAGGATCTCTCAGGCGGCGTGCAGGGCACGATCGCGGTCGGTAAGAATAAGCTCTCGGACATGATATTCGTCCCCGTAGCGCGAACTCCGGGCGCAAGCTCCGGAACGCTGGTCGCACTTAAAAAGGAAAGCGGCGAGAAGGTCTGGGAGAAGGAAACTTCGATGTACAGCTGGAGCTCGCCCGTGGACTTTTATGATGCCGACGGCAACGGCTATCTGCTATACTGCAACTCCGGCTTCAACATGTTCCTGATAGACGGAAAAACGGGCGAGCAGCTCGATTACATGAACCTCGGCGGCAATATCGAGGCTTCACCGGCGATGTACGGGAATTACGCCGTCGTCGGCACGCGTGCGATGTGCACCTATTGCATACAGGTGGGTTAAAAGCAAATTAAACAATTTGCATAGAGGAAAAGGAAAGGGGAAAGACAATGAAATACGCGATTTTCTACTTCAGTCCCTGCGGCGGCACGAAAGCCGTTGCGGACATCATCAGCAAGGAGCTTGGCGACGCTCCCATGCAGGAGCTGACCACTCCGAGCATGAACACGGCAATAGACCACGATACGCTCACGTTCTTCTGCATCCCGGTCTACGGCGGAAGGATCCCGAAGCCCATGTACGATCGTATGAAGATCATAACGGGCGATAAGACCCCCTGCGTGCCCGTCGCCGTTTACGGCAACCGTGCGGTGGACGACGCTCTGCTCGAGATGAGCGACCTCGCCGCAAAATGCGGCTTTGTGACCGTAGCCGGCTGCGAGATAGTAGCTCCGCATTCCATCGACCCCGAGTTCGGCGCCGGCCGTCCCGACGCTGCCGATAAGGCGAAGATCCACGAGTTTATAGAAAAGCTCAAGGCCATGGACAGCTTCAACCCCGTCAAAATGCCCGGCGATCCCGGCTACGCCAAGAAAAAAAGCGCGAGCCTGCCTTTGTACCCTGTCGCATCGAAGGAGTGCATCGGCTGCGGAATATGCGAAAAATACTGCCCCGCTGGCGCGATAAAGGGCAAGCACATGAGAACCGTACCGACGAAGTGCATAAGCTGCATGAGATGCGTCGCAATGTGCTCGACCGAGTCTCGCAAGGTTCCGGCACCCATGCGTCTGGCTGCTCACCTCATGCTCAAAAAGCTCTGCTCCGAGCGCAAGGAGGATAAGTTTTATCTGTAAGAGCACAAAATTGTAAAAATCCTGACAATTTCGTGTTGTGTTCACATAGATAAATGTGGTATACTGAAAAAAGACCTGACTTTATAAAATATAAACAATATGGAAGGGGATACATAATGGCAAGAGAAAAAATCATTGCGCTCGGAAAGAAAATGACCGACCGCATACCCTACAAGCTCGGACTTGAGAAGCTCACCGAGACAGACCCGGAATACTACGGCCTTGAATGCGTCGTCACCGACGATGAGGCGGACGTAGCGTTGGCAATGGACGTTCGCAAGCCGACGACTCCGGAGAAGATCGCGGCGAAAATCGGCAAGAGCGTATCCTATGTCCGTGAGAAGCTGGACGATCTGGCGATGAAGGGCGTTCTGGAGTATAACTACGATACTCCCGACGGCAGCCGCCAGTACGTTCTGCCTATCTTCGTTCCCGGCGCGGCGGAGCTTATGAACATGAATCTCCCCCAGGTGGAAAAGTATCCGCAGATAGCAAAGTTCTTCGAGCGCATGGCATTCCTGCCGCTGACGAAGATAACTCCCATGGTACCTCCCGGAGGAAACGGCATCGGCATGCACGTCATCCCCGTCGAGAAGGCCATTCCCGCGACCAACGAGTCCGTCAGTGTTGAGCACATATCCCACTGGCTCAAGAAGTACGAGGGTCAGCTCGGTGTCGGCTACTGCTCCTGCCGCAATGCGATGCGCCTTATGGGCGAGGGCTGCGGCGAGATGCAGGAGGAGCTGTGCATAGCGGTCGGTACCTTTGCAAGATACTGCGTCGAGACCGGCAAGGGTCGCGACATCACCTATGAGGAGGCTATGCGCATCCTCCAGCGCGCCGAGGATAACGGCTATGTCCATCAGATAACCAACATCGACGGCGAGAATAAGATCTTCGCCATCTGCAACTGTGCGCTCGGCTCCTGCTTTGCTCTGCGCACCTCCCAGCTTTTTAACACCCCCAATATGTCCGCCTCCGCATACCGCGCGCACGTCGATAAGGAAAGGTGCGTGGCTTGCGGCAAGTGCGTTGAGGTCTGCCCGGCAGGCGCCGCCAAGCTCGGACAGAAGCTCTGCACCAAGGAAGGACCCGTTGTATATCCCAAGCAGCCGCTGCCCGATGACAACCACTGGGGCGAGCACATGTGGGATCTCGACTACAAGAACAATAATCAGAAAAACTGCCATGAGAGCGGCACCGCTCCCTGCAAGGCGGCCTGCCCCGCGCATATTGCCGTTCAGGGCTATATCAAAATGGCCGGTGAGGGCAGATATCTTGACGCTCTCAAGCTCATAAAGCAGGATAACCCGTTCCCGGCAGTCTGCGGCAGCATCTGCAACCGCCGCTGCGAGGACGCCTGCACCCGCGGCCAGCTCGACCGCGCCGTGGCTATCGACGAGATCAAGAAGTTCATCGCCGAGAAGGAGCTGAGCGAGAAGACACGCTATATCCCCGAAAAGCGCCGTCATAAGACTCCCGACACCGACTATGTCGAGAAGATCGCCGTCATCGGCGCAGGCCCTGCCGGCATGAGCTGCGCTTACTACCTGGCAGAGATGGGCTACGCGAATGTCACCGTTTTCGATCGCAACCCGGTTCCCGGCGGCATGCTGACCCTCGGTATCCCGTCCTTCCGCCTCGAGCGCAAGGTCATAAACGCCGAGATAGACGTTCTCAAGAAGATGGGCGTCAAGTTCAAGTGCGGCGTTGAGGTCGGCAAGGATATCACCATCGAAGAGCTGCGCAAGCAGGGCTACAAGGGATTCTTCGTCGCCATCGGAGCGCAGAAGTCGGCAAAGCTCGACATACCCGGCGAGGAGCTCAAGGGCGTTTACGGCGGCGTTGACTTCCTGCGCGATGTAAACCTCGGCAACAAGGTCGAGATCGGCAAGAAGGTCGCAGTTATCGGCGGCGGCAACGTCGCAATGGACGTCGTCCGCACGGCAGTCCGTCTCGGCGCGGAGGAGGCATACATAGTCTACCGCCGCTCCGAGGACGAGATGCCCGCGGACAAGGAAGAGGTCGCCGAGGCGATCGCGGAGGGCGTGAAGTTCTGCTACCTCAACGCTCCCGTTGAGATCACAGGTACCGCTGCCGGCAAGGTCAACGGCCTGAAGGTCGAGCTCATGGAGCTCGGCGAGCCCGACGAGAAGGGCAGAAGAAAGCCCGTCGGAACAGGCAAGTTCAAGACCATTAAAGTCAACTCCGTCATCGGAGCTATCGGCCAGACCATCGACTGGGGCGAGCTGGATGTCGGCGAGCTCAAGACCGCCGCAAAGGGCGTCGCTATGGCCGACCCCGTAACTCTCCAGACCGCGCAGAGCGACATTTTCGTCGGCGGCGATTGCTACACCGGTCCGAAGTTTGCCATCGACGCGATAGCGGCCGGCCGCGAGGGCGCGATCAGCCTGCACCGCTATGTCCACGAGGGACAGAGCCTCACTCTGGCCCGCAACCCGCGCGATTTCTACGAGCTTGATAAAGATAACGTCGTCATTGACATCAACTGCTTCGACGCTCCCGTGCGTCAGGAGGTAAAGCACGATCCGCGCAAGGCAAAGACCATGAAGAACGACCGCGTCACCTTCACCGAGGCCGAGGTCAAGGCCGAAGCGAGCCGCTGCCTTGGCTGCGGCGTGACGATCGTCGATCAGAACAAGTGCATCGGCTGCGGCCTGTGCACGACCAGATGCGAATTTGACGCCATCCACCTGCACCGCGATCACCCCGAGGCGAGCAAGATGGTAAGCACCGATGACAAGATCCCGCCCCTCGGCGTATACGCCGCAAAGCGCGCGATAAAGATCAAGATCAAGGATCTCAAGGAAAAATTCGCAAAGTGACCACATCGGAGGAATGATCCATGCATGAGCTTGGAACGGTATTTTACGTCATAAAGGAAGTCGAGAAGCTCTGCGACGAGAATAAGCTCACCAAGGTCGGAAGCGTCACGCTTCAGATCGGCGAGGTCAGCGG
>CALBGG010000006.1 GCA_937893605.1 uncultured Clostridia bacterium | reverse complement strand
TCCGTCAGCTTTTCGGTTTTTCTTATCGTTTTATTTTGTCGGTCAGCTTGCGTATCGCGTCGATAAAGCCGCGCAGATCGCGGTTCGAGCGCCCCTCGCAGCCGCGCACGGCCTGCATAAGAGCCTCGGCGGCATGAACAAGCTCTGTAAACAGCGGGTTGACCTTCCTCTCGGCCGTCGGTGCCCTGTGCTCGCGCACGACGGGCTTGCCCTCGGTTATGATGTCAAAGCGCCCCGCGGCAATGTCAAATTCCGTGCCGCTGTACGGCGCGAAGGCGCGGTAGCCAAGCTCGTTATTGAGGCAGGCGGTGAAGCTGTCGGCGCTTTCGGGGTCGCCGTGGTTTACGAATATAAGCTCCGGCTTCTCCGAGAAGCCCTTCAGCCAGGCTATGAGCCCGCGCTTGTCGGCGTGGCCGCTGACGCCGGGGAGAGTGGCGATCTCGGCCTCGACATCAATCTCCTCGTTAAAGAGCTTTACCTTTTTTGCCCCGTCGTGAAGCGCGCGGCCGAGCGTTCCGACCGCCTGATAGCCGACGAACAGCACAAGGCACTCAGGCCGCCACAGATTGTGCTTTAAGTGGTGGCGTATGCGCCCGGCGTCGCACATGCCGGACGCGGAGATGATGACCTTCGGCGTTTTGTCCTCGTTTATGGCCTTGGATTCGGCCTGACTTACGGCAAGGGTCAGACCGTCGAAGCACAACGGATTTTCACCAGAGCGGATGATCTTCTGCATATCTTCGTCGACGTAGCTCGAGTCGCACTGCAAAAACACGCTCGTCGCTTCGATCGCGAGCGGGCTGTCGACGTAAACGGGGAAGCCGTCGTGACCCTTTACAAGGCCGCGGCTTTTGATCTCGCGGATAAAATACAGCATCTCCTGCGTTCTTCCGACGGCAAACGCGGGGATGACGACGTTGCCGCCGCGGTCGAGCGTGCGCTGGATGCAGGCGGAAAGCGCAGCGATGTAGTCCGGCCGCTCGTCGGCGTGGTTGCGGTCGCCGTAGGTGGATTCGATAACAAGATAATCGGTCTTATCTATGTGCCTCGGATCGCAGAGTATTGGCTGATCGAAATTTCCGATATCGCCGGAAAAGACGATCTTCTTCTCGCAGTCATTCTCCTTGAGCCATATCTCGATTGCCGCCGAGCCCAAAAGATGTCCGACATCGGTAAATCGTATCGTAACCGATTCGTTTACCTGTATTTCGCTTTCGTACTCGCAGCGCCGCAGCAGCTTCATAAGCCCCGCTACATCGTCGAGATCGTAAAGCGGCTCGACGGGGCCTTCGCCTCTTCGCATTGCCTTGCGCGATTTCCACTCCGCGTCGGACATCTGGATGTGCGCGCAGTCGCGCAGCATGATATCCAAAAGCGAGCAGGTTGCCGCCGTGGCGTACACAGCGCCGCGGAAGCCGTTTTTATAAAGCAGCGGCAAAAGACCTGAGTGGTCTATGTGCGCGTGGGTCACCAGAACAAAATCCAGGACATTCGCCGCGACCGGCAGCTTCTGATTTTCGAACAGATCCTTGCCCTGCTCCATGCCGCAGTCAACAAGGCCTTTTTTCTCGCCCACCTCGAGAAGCGTGCAGCTTCCCGTGACTTCGTGGGCGGCGCCCAGGAACGTAACTTTCATGCTTTATCCTCACAGCTCGGGCGTCCAGCCGTCGGAAAAGCCCGCGTCCTGCGCGGGGCGTGTGAGCTCAACGTAGTAGCCGGCGTAGGTCAGATCCATGTACGGCAGAACGAAGAACTGCACGAAGATGCCGAGACCGATGATGCTTATGACCTGCGAGAGCACAGACGGGCCGATGGCCGAGGCAAGCTCCGCGCCGAGATAGTCGGCAAGACCGATGAGCAGCGCCCAGCCGATGAAGCTCAGATCCATCACGAACAGCTCGCCCTTGTGGCCGGCCATGATGCGCTTGCTTTCGGATATGCACTGCAGCGCGCTCATTTCCGGATGCTCGAGCAGCAGATACAGCGCCTGGCGGTAGCGGTAGAACGCGATAAAGCCGGGAATTATAAACAGCAGCGACCACAGGAAGATGAAAATACCTTCAAGGATGTACAGCCAGATAACGCGGAAAAACATGCTGAATGCGTCGAACAGATTCCAGTAGCTCGCCTCCATGCCGCGCACCGTGCGCAGGCAGAAGATCGTAAAGCCCGCGCCGATGATCAGCGTCACGATCTGTATGGCCAGGTCGAGGATAGCAGCGCCCGGAGAGGGCATAGCCTCCTGTATGGCGTAGGCAAACTGATCGGGATCCATATAGGCGCTGTATTCATAGGTTCCGTCTCCGGAGCCGAAGAATTGTTCGTACACAGACTGAAGCTCTACAGACGAGCCTCCGACGAGCTTATACGAAAGGAAGCTGAGCACCGCGAGAATGAGAAGATATATGATCGCGGTGACAACAGGCTTGGGTTGGGCAGTCTTTATAAGTGTTTTGGACTGCGCTTTCAGTTGCTTTCTGTCCATATGCCAGACCTCCTGATATTTATGCTGCAATTATATCATCTTTGCGCCAAGAATAACATAGCCGCCGCGAAAAAATATTAAAAGCGCGGCGAAAGAATTATCTTGACAACATGGACAAGGGATGCTATTATTATCAGGCACTAAATGCGCGAGTGGTGGAATTGGCAGACTCGCTAGATTCAGGTTCTAGTGCTCACTCCGGGCGTGCGGGTTCAAGTCCCGCCTCGCGCACCATCGAAGAAGACTCGAAAACATCCGTTTTCGGGTCTTTTTTGCACTTTTTCGGGAGTTTTGCCTTCGGTTGATAAGGGAACACAAGGCTGTAAGCGTTTTTCTCATAGGTGCGCGGACGCAGCTGCTGATACATTTATTGCGTCAGCCCGGTATTGAAAATACCGATTATCACAGTGAAATTGACGTTGATTTCGCGCCGAGCTCCTTTAAATGTTGATTTTATATGACGGCAATGGTAATATATTATCAACTACGCAAATATTGACTGGAAAAGCAAGGCATAAATTAACGAGGACTTATTTGAGTAGGGTAAAACAGAATGTTTTAATGATGAGGGAGAATGAAATGAAAAGAATACTGGTATTGTTAATATCCATCGTTATGCTTACATTCATGCTGACGGGATGTACAGAACAAGCAGGGGAAAACATGTCTGATGATGAGAGATTTATAGCCAATCTCGAAAAGGGACTCGAGGCGAGATGGGCACTGACAGAAAGCGAAGAATATAACAATGAGAAAATGGAATCTGCGTCAACTGCGCAGCTGCAAAAGGCTGATCGGCTTTTTGTGGAGTCTGAATTAGATGCGATTGGCGATTTGGCGGACTACGAATTTGAAGATACGGAAATTAAACAGCTTGCCGAAAAATATATGAAAGGCTTGCAGCTGCAAAAGGAAGGAGTACAGTATCAGGGAACAACAGAGTATACTAAGCAACAGCAAACATGGGATTTGGGATATTATTATAGAATAATATGTATATCCGAATTGCACGACAAGTACGGTCTAACAGTTAACAGCAGATACAAACAAGTATTTGAAGATTGCATTGCTGAAGTGGTGACTGCAAAAAAAGCTGTTGCTGTTCAGGAATTTGTAGATAAGCTGTCAGCGACGATCGAATATTCATTGGATTATGAAAAATCAGATGAGTGGGATACCTGTTATACAGCTATAATTAATAACACTACTGATTATGAGATTGACAGTCTGGAAATTGACGTTGATTTTCTCGATGCAAATGGTGTTGTAGTTTATCAGACGGCTGATTATCTGAGCAACATAAAACCCGGCAGCAAAATTAAAAGCTCGATATATTATTATGAAGATATCACGGGAGGCTTCGACAGAATGGATATTAAAGTGTCAGCATGGTGTGATTGACAAGTAACCGGTCTGCGGCTTATAAGCAATGAGCCTGCAAACCGGCTCGGCGTATTAAAGCAGGCAGGGCGCAAGCCCTGCCTCAGACTGTCAAAAAACCTATGCTGCTGAGCTAAACAACAGAGCAGCGGGGGAGCTCGAGGGGGCAAGACCCGCCTCGAATTTGATCTGCCGCCACATAAAAAGCCTTGTTTTTCAAGGCTTTTTGCGAAGCGCCATTTTGAAGAGTTTCAAAATGGCTGGCGGCATTGGCGCGGTCAAAAAAGTTCATTTTGAACTTTTTTGACAAGCTGAGGCAGGGCGCAAGCCCTGCCTGTTCTCTCGGTTATTCAATTGTTAAAAGCTCTTTAATGCCTACCTTGCCGCTGCCAAAACCGTGTGACCTCTTGTCAATCGAAGGTGTTTATTCATGATTGCAGCAGCTTGTCGAACGAGCCGAGTATGTTGTCGCTTATGCTGCCGGTCAGGGCGTTATTGTAGTTGCAGATGAACGTTCCGGCGATGAGTATCATCATACCCTCGGCCTCGCGGGATCCGGCCTCGTCGCCGTAGATGCGTTTAAGGCACTGCTCCATTATCCGCCGCCACTCGGCAAATTCCTCTTTTATGAGCTCGGCCACGCGCTCGTTATAATGCGCGAGAACATAGGTCTGCGTCGTCGCATTCGGGCGCTGCTCGCCGACCTTGCCGCGGGCTACATAGCTCATGAACGCGTTCATATAGTCGGCGTTCGAGGAGTAATCGGCGCGGTCATGCTCATGAAACCAGGCGACGCATTTTTCGCTCATGTAATCGCGCGTGTAGCGCACATAGCTTACGAGAAGCTCCTCCTTGCTGTCAAAGTAATTAAGGAGCTTTGCGTGGCTCATGTTCGCCTCGGCGGCGATATCGCGCAGCGATACGTTCGTGAGCGGCTTATGGTCTATGCAGCGCTGAAACGCCATGAGTATGTCCATTCGGACGGCTTCTTTATCAACGATAAGGGGCATTTTGTCTCCTTTGCTGTTTACAATTCTGAGAGCTTATGATAATATTTTACCACTTGGTAAACAAAAAATCCATAGGGGGAAGAAAAATGGCGGACGAGAGATCGACCATAAAAATTCATGTTCTTCACTGCGGAAGCATGCTCGTTTCAAGGGCTGTGCCGTACGGCGGCGGGGTTAACCTCAAAAACGCGCGGCGCGGCGTGTTCGATAAGGAAAGCGAAAGGGTCGAGCTTCCGGTTTCTGCGTATCTTATAGAGCATCCGAAGGGCAAGGTGCTTATCGACACGGGCTGGGGCAGGGAAATAAGCCCCGACGGTGTGTATGACGAGCGGGCGGTCAAAAGCCAGATGCCCGGCTACCTCGCTGCATTTTACCATCCCAGGGTCGAAAAAGGCAAGACCGTTGTCGAGCAATTGGCCGCAATGGGCATTGTTCCCGAGGATATCGACATTGTCGTTTTGACGCATCTGGACGCAGACCACGTCAGCGGCCTGCGCTCGGTGAGGAACGCACGGCGAATCCTGCTTCCGGAGGAAGAGGGCTGGTGGACGATACGCACGGTGTATAAGCTGCGCCAGCCGGAGAGCATGAGAGAGGGTATACCCATCGAGCACTTCTGGTTCAAGGGAACGATGGACGGGCCGCTGTGGTGGTCGTATGATCTGTTCGGCGACGAGACGATAAAGCTGGTGTGCCTGCCCGGTCATACCGACGGGCAGATAGGCGTGAAGATCCAAAACGGCAGAAAATTCGTCGTTCTGACCTCGGATGCCGCGTTTTCCGAGCGCTCATGGCGCGAAAAGATACTGCCCGGCTACGGCTTTAACGAAAAGGCAATGCTCAAGTCCTTTGCCTGGATAGAGGAGCAGGCAAACGACCCCGATTGCATCGCCGTCATCGCAAATCACGATCCCGACGTTAAGCCTCAGGTAATTGAATTATAGATAATACCACGTGCTGACACAGGAGAAGCCCCGCGCTTGCCGGTACCCACACCAGCGAGCCGGGCACGCTCCTGCGGCCGGGGGGCGGAGCCTCGAACTGCGCGGGCTTCATAGCCTCCTCGGGCGAAAAAACAACGTCGTGATGCTCGATGCCGAGCTTGCGCAGCTCCCTGCGCACGACCCTTGCCAGCGGACAGCCGCCGGTTTTTTTTATGTCGCACAGCGTGAGCCTCTGCGCGTTGCATTTGTTGCCCGTGCCGAGGGCGGATACGATGGGGATGATGCGCTCCTTTGCCGTGCGTATGAGGTCGACCTTGCAGGAAACGAGGTCGATGCAGTCTACTATGTAGTCGTAATCGGCAAAAAAGTCCTCGCGGCTTGATGCCTCATAGCGGCCGACTATCGTGCGTACGTCGATATCGGGGTCTATATCCTCTATGCGGCGGCGCAGCACCTCGGCCTTCGGCATGCCGACAGTCGAAGTGAGGGCGCACAGCTGGCGGTTTATGTTGCTCAGCCCCACGGTGTCCTGATCTATAAGCGTAAGACGCCCCACGCCGCTTCGTGCGAGAGCCTCGGCGCACCATGAGCCCACGCCGCCCAGACCGAACACGGCAACGTGTGCACGTTTGAGCTTTTCCATCGCCTCGGCTCCAAGGAGCATTTCGGCGCGTATCGTTCTTTCGTTCATGTTATTCTCCGTTAACTAAGCAAAGGCCGTTCCGATCGGAACGGCCTTTGACGCTTTCTGAATTAAATGCCGACGTAACGTGCCGAGCCGGTGAAGGAGCCCTCATAGGCTGCGGTGATGGTGCTGAAAACATGCTCGTTCCACTCGCTGAGCACGTCCTGCTTGAGCAGATTCTCGGCGACGTAGTCGCAGTAGTTCTGATCGCCGCTCTCCTCGGTGGGCGCCTGATTATTGTCGCGCTTTGTGAACACGACGACATAGCTGCCTGTGCTGCCGTCGATAACGGTCGTGTCGCCCGCCTTGCGATCGGCGCTCTTGAGCCACTCGGAAATGTCGGACTCTACGGAGGAGCCTGCAAGATCGGTCTGCTCCTTGATCTCGGCGCCTTCGACGGAGGCCTTTGCCGCGTCTGCAAGTGAGCTGCCGTCGTTTACCGCCTTGAGGATAGTCTCGGCGGTGGCGTGAGCCGCTGCCTTTGCCTCGTCGGTTGGCTCGGAAGCGTGATCGTGCTCATCCTCGCTCTCGTCCTCGGAGTGGACATGCTCCTCGACCTCTGCTTCTACGAGATAGTAGCTGTAGGTGAACTTATCGTAGCTGTCCTTGACGGTATCGTACTTTGCGGCGAGCTCCTCTGCGGTATAGGTCTCGGCGTCGGTGACGCTGGTCTGAACCTTGGAGGCGAGGGACTGAAGTTTCATGACATCGCGGGCAACGGACTCGTTGCAGCCGCGCCCGTAGTTTGCGGCGAGGAACTTGCTGACGCTGCCGTAGTTATTCTCCTTCGCGGTATCGGCGATGGAGTCTATGGTCTCGTCGATCTCCTTGAGATCGTCATCGTCAAGCTTAATGTCGTGCTGCCCGGCGTATGCCTCATAGGCTGCCAGCTGAGTCAGCTGAGATTCGGTAGCATCGCGGAAATAATCATCCCAGGTGTAGCTTTCATTCTCGTCAGCATCCTCGTTCGGATTCATCGGACACTCCTGCTCGTCGAGGGGCGTGGAGGTGTCAAGCCCGATGGCGGATGCATAGTCGCCGTATGTGTTCATAAGGCTGATGTACTGCATATGATATACATAGTTGCACTCGGCAACGGAGAAGCTGCGCTCGCCTGCGGGGATCGTTGTACCGTCCTCGGCGGTGACCTCGGTGTTTTTCACCGTCAGGCCGTCGAGCGATCTGTACAGCGCGCCGGAGTTGAGGTAGATGGCAAAGCCGAAGAAGACGACGAGGGCAACGCCCACGATGATCCATCTGATCTTCTGCTTTTTCTTCTTGGCGGCTTCCTTCTGCGCATTGATGTCCTTGACGTAGGAGCCCTCGCTGCGAGCGGTCTGCCTGTTTTTTCTTTCGGTTGATGCACTCATGTCTTATCTTCCTTTTTCAAAAAGTGATATTATGAAAATTATAAATTTTCGACGTGATTTATACATTATACCCCAAACGGGCGATTGTTTCAATAGCAAAGTTGCGGCTTTGGCCGTATTGTGATACAATTACGTTGACAACAAATATGATAACGAGGCAAAGCATTGAAAACTCACCGCAAAAAATACAGAGGCCGCGGCTGCCTGACGGCGCTTATCGTCATTGCGCTTATTGCGTCGGCCTGTGCACTTTTAATAAAAAACAGCAGCAGCGAGCTTGAGATAAGTCGCTATGAGGTCGCATCGGAAAAGCTACCCGAGAGCTTTGACGGCTTTACGATAGTGCAGCTTTCAGACCTGCACGGCGCTCAGTTCGGCGAAGACGGCATGGAGCTTGTCGATAAGGTCAGGGAGCTTTCGCCCGATATTATCGCGCTCACCGGCGATTTTGTCACCGACGAGGGCGACCTTGAGGCAGTGGAAAAGCTTGCGCCGCGCCTGACGGAGCTGTGCCCCGTGTATTTTGTCAGCGGAAACCACGAGTTCGGCTCCGGCCTTGCGGCCGAGGTGCGGAACATTATGGAGGACGCAGGCGTAAAATATCTCAGCAACGAATACCTCACGATAAGCCGCGGAGAGGACTCCGTTCTCCTCGGCGGAGTCGAGGACCCGAACGCATACGCCGATATGCTCACGCCCGAGGAGCTTGCACAGAAGATGAACGAAGCGTCTCCCTCGGCGTTCAAGATCCTGCTCGGACACCGAAACTACTGGATGGAGGAGTACCCCGAACTGCCCGTTGACCTTGTTTTATGCGGCCACGCGCACGGCGGCCTTGTCCGCATTCCGGGCGTCGGCGGCCTTATCGGCACCGACAGGCACCTGTTCCCCGATTTTGTCGAGGGCGAATTTAATAACGGCAATTACACCATGATCGTCTCGCGCGGCCTCGGCAACTCCGTGCCCATACCGCGTATCTTCAACCGTCCGGAGATCGTCTGCGTCACGCTCAAAGCAGAAAAATAAATTGTCATGTTTCCATCACGTCCGGCATATACTGAAAGTATGCTGAAAAAAATGAGGTGATCCGATATGGGAACAGATATTGACGATATGATATTCGGAGATTATGATCCCGGTCCGAGCGACCGGTAAAACGCCCGCCCGCGGCGGGCGTTTTTATAGTTTTTATAGTATAACTTTAAAGACTATGCTCTTGCCGTCGGCTGTCTCGGCGCTTATGCTGCCGCCGAGAGCCTGTGCGGTGGCCTTTGCGATGGCAAGGCCTATGCCCGTGCCGCCGTCGTATTTGCGCGAGCTGTCCGCACGGTAAAATCGGTCGAAAAAGCGATCTATATCGCCGAGCGAGCCCGGCGGACAGGTGTTATATACTTCAATTATGTTGTTTTTGTGCTGCTGGTATACGCTAAGGCGTATCTGCCCGCCTTCGTCGGAGTATTTGAACGCGTTATCAAGCAGAATGGATATAAGCTGCTGCACGGCGGCCATGTCGCCTTTCATCGTAAGTTCGGGGCTGATGTTCTGGCTGAAGCTTTTTCCCTGCGCCTTTGCGCGCATCTCGAAAGGCTCGGCAGTCTCCCACGCGGCATCCGAGAGCGAAAACTCGGTTATGTCCGGCAGCGGCACGCCCTCGTCAAGGCGCGAGAGCGTAACGAGATTTTTGACGAGCTTTGACATGCGAACGGCCTGCTTCTGAATGTTGTCAACCCATTCGTTGTCGCCGTTTTCCATCCTGAGAACGTCCGCGCTTGTGGATATCGAAGTCAGCGGGGTTTTGAGCTCATGCCCCGCGTCGGTTATAAACTGCTTTTGAAGCTCGATATTTCGCACATACGGTGCGATGGCCTTTTTGGAAAAGGCCGCTACCAGCGCAAAGCCCAGAAGCAGGCTCGCTGCGGCGACCATGAGTGAAACCGCCAGAAGAGTTTTCATTGACTGCTGCTCGGGCGAGGCGTTTAAGAATATCACGGCGCTTGCCGCCGGACCGCTTTTTACGCAGTAGCGATAGTCGCCGTAATAGCCCTGAGCGTGCCCCGTTGAAAGCGCGTCTGAGGCGTAATAAAGCGCCTGCTGCGCGGAAACGGTGGCAATATAGTCGCTGAAAACGCGCAGCGCGTCGCCGTCGGAGTCATACACAACGGCAAAATAACGCGTCATATATTTCGTCTCCGGCGAGTCGCTTCCGAACATGTCCGGCAGAGTGAAGCTCGATGAGCCCGAGTACGGCTCCTGACCGGTGGTCACAAGTGCGTCTATCGTATCGTCGAGCCTGTCTGTCGTTATCGTATAGTTCCACAGATTCACCGCAACAAGCAGTACGAGCGTAACAGCGCCCATCGCCGCCATTGCCGAGGCGATGAATCTGCGCCGCATTTTACCGAGCATTACTTTTCCTCCAGCGCGTAGCCCGCGCCGCGAATGGTCTTTATCTCGATATCCGCGTCGAGCCCTCTGAGCTTTTTGCGCAGAAATCCGATATAGGTCCAGACGACGTCGGTCTCAGACTCCGTGTCGAGATCCCAGACCTTCTGCATAAGAGCGTCGGTCGAAAAAACGCGGCCGCGGTTTCGCATGAAAAGCTCCATGAGCTGAAACTCCTTGTTGTTAAGGCGCACGCTCTGCGAGTTTGCCGACAGGGTGTACGAGCTTAAGTCGAGCGTCGTATCTCCGACGCGGATAAGGTCGGGCGCGTAGTTTCCGCTGCGGCGCGTCAGCGCGCGCACGCGCGAGAGGAACTCGCCCATGGCAAAGGGCTTGGGCAGATAGTCGTCGGCGCCGGCATCGAGACCGGCAATGCGATCCTCGACCTCGGCCTTGGCGGTCAGAAACAGCACCGGAGCCGTGACGCCCTTTTCACGCGCACGCTTTAAGACCTCAAGCCCGTCAAGACCCGGCATCATTATATCGAGCACCACCGCGTCGTAGCTTACCGACAGCATATATTCAAGCGCGTCGAGACCGTTATGCACCATATCGACGGCAAAACGGTTTTTTTCAAGAACGAGTTTTAGAGCCTTTGCAATGCCCGCCTCGTCCTCTGCTATAAGAATACGCATAGCAGTATCATCTCCTCTACATATATTAACCTGCGCGGCTGAAACCAACCTGAAATCATTTTAACAGCCGCGCGGAAAAAATCAATGCAAATTC
>CALBGG010000005.1 GCA_937893605.1 uncultured Clostridia bacterium | reverse complement strand
AGCACCTGATTTTCGCTTGTCAAGCCCCAAAACAAAATTTTTTCGCTGAAAATTTTTCTTGCAATTGCCGCGGCGGTCGGTTATAATACACAGGAACTTGATAGGAATTAATTTTTTGCCGACCGGTTAGCAGCCGCTAATTCCGAAGCAAAAATTTTTTGAGCGCGGTTAGCAACTGCTAACTCAAAAATTTGAAATATCACCCGGCCAAGGGGGCAGGACACACAAAACAGTATATCTTGCAGTTAGCATATGCTAACTGAGATGAATAAAATCAGAAAGGATGACCTATGAAAACAAGAACTATCAGAGCGAAGCTCCTGTCGCTGCTGCTTGCTGCGATCATGGTGTTCAGTCTTCTGCCGGTAACGGCGCTCGCCGCGACGGTGGATGAAAGCTACACACCCGGAACGTATGAAGGCACGGCACGGGGCTACAAGAGTGATGTCACTATCACCGTGACGCTCACAAAAGATGAAAATGGAGCCGTTAAAATATCAGAAATAACGGCAAAACAAGATGAAACCGAAGCTCTTTGGGCAAAAGCTGAGGCGCTTCTCGACGCGATAAAGGAGAACAATGGCACCTATGGCGTTGACGCCGTTTCGGGCGCGACATTCAGCTCCGAAGCTATCATCAACGCGACCAACCAAGCGCTGAGTAAGGCCAATCCCGCGCCCTCCGGCAGCGGCACGGTGAATGATCCTTATGTCATCATGAACGCCGCGCAGCTTCAGTGGCTTGCAAATAGCGTTGATAACGGCGAGAGCTACAAGGGCAAGTACGTTGTCCTCGGCGCGAATATCGACCTTAGCTCCGTTGAGAGCTGGAACCCCATCGGCGGAGAAGCCAAGGACAGCACGAATATATTCCGCGGCACCTTCAACGGCCAGGGCTACAGCATCAGCGGCCTTAAAATAAACGCATCTGTAACAGGCGGTGAAGCGAACTACGGTCTGTTTTCCACACTTGGTAACACAGCTGTTGTTAAAAACCTGAACGTAACAAATGCGGATGTTTCCGTTTCTTCCAAGGGTGACAAGGTGCGCGCCGGTATAATTGCAGGCTGCACCGAAAAGGTGGCAAGTAGCGCACATTCAAATATAGGCACTCGCATTGATTCCTGCTCCGCGACCGGCACTGTTTCGGCGGTATCGGAAAGCGATAAGCTGACATATGCGGGCGGTATTGCGGGCACCGGCGAAGTCGGAACCGCGATCACCAACTGCTGGACGGACGCGGCAGTTACTGCGAGAATTGATCCTAAAGGTGCCAAGAACAGCATGGCGGGCGGCATCATCGGCAACAGCGGGAACTATGCTGTCATAGCAAACTGTGCGACCTTCGGCAATGTTTATGCAGCGTCTACTGCTGCAACCAACTTCGGCGGCGTTGGCGGCGGTATTGTCGGCATGATGGCCGGTAAGCAGTACAACGCATATGCTGTTGGCAATGTTACTGTCGGCAACGGCGGCTTATCTAAAAACAATAAGTGGGTCGGTGTTCTTGACGGTCAGGTAACCACTTCCGGGATGGTCAGCGGCGCATACCCTGCTGAGGGTGCATTCCGTCTTGGTAACTACTATGCGTCCGATGCCGTGCTTAAGATGGATGTATATAAGAATAACGGTGCCGAGCTTGGTGAGACCAAAGCTATAGACACTGTCGGAATTGGCTCAGGCACAGTTGCTACGGATAAGATCATGGTCACAACACCGATGGCCAAGACCGATATGGCCACGGCAGCGTTTGCCGATACTCTTAACGGCAACATTAAGGATATAAACGGTATCCTCGCAAATTACGGCATCACCGGCATCGCTCTGCGCGAGTGGCAGCTTGCAAATGGCCGTGTACTGCCGACCGGCAGCGTTTGGGTACCCGGTGAAGTTGACACCGGCATCTTCGCCTCCGGCGCGGGCACTGAGGAAGACCCCTACATCATCAAAACAGCAGATCAGCTCCGCGCATTTGCAGGCTCGCTGAACGATAAGATCGACTACAGAAACCAGTACATAAAGCTCGGCAATGACATCAACGTTTCCGGCGCAGACTGGCAATCCATCGGCGGCAGCAGCTATCTCTTTAACGGCACATTCGACGGCAGCGGATACACCATATCCGGTATGACCCTCGGCTCTGCCGAAAAAGCCTTTGAACTCGACAGCGAAAATCTTTACATCGGCCTGTTCGGACTGTTGGGCTCCAAGGCCTATGTTAAAAACGTCAAGGTCGACGTAGCGTTCTACACAAGCTATGAGGCCACCGCATACGTCGGCGGTATCGTGGGCGTAACGCAGGGCAACACAACAAGCGGCGACTACAAGGGCGCTGTTATTGATAATTGCTATGCATCCGGCACTATCTCGCATGTTGCCGAAAAGGGCAACCAGTTTGTCGGCGGCATTGCAGGCATGCAGTACAAGGGCGCTATCATCAACAGCGCGGCCGAGGTGGATCTGTCCGGCATAGTTGCCTCCGGCTACCTCGCCGAGGTCGGCGGCCTTGTCGGCCTTAATAACCGCGGCCTCGTTGCAAACTGCCGATCCGACAGCACAATCTACGGTTCCGGCAACCGCGAAAACGGCAACGAGGGCATGGCGGTCGTCAGCAACCTCATCGCGTGCAACGCGGGCGATCTCGTAAACTGCTACGCCTCCGGCGATATTACCACCAAAGAGCACTCCACCTACGCAGGTATGGTCTCCGGCTGGGTCACCGGCATCGGCAAGAGCTATAACTGCTGGTATAATCTTGAGAGCACCATGATCGTCGGAGAGGATACCGACAATCCCCTGACAGTCAAGCCCGTCGAGTCCATAGGCACGAAGGTCTCCTCCGGCGTCAACGACGAGGGCGACGCTTACACCGGCGGTCTTGTCGATAAAATGACCGGCGTTAACGGCGCAAGCCAGGCAGTCGCTGACTCGCTCAACGCAAGCTTCAAGGAATTCCCCATTGATATTAGTGGAAAATATGGCCTGTCTACCAACAGCCTCAAAACCTGGGTGTATGAAGATGACGCTCTTGATTTCGGCAGCGCTTATGAAAATGTGAACTATGTCAAGCCCGACTGCGAAAACTATGTAAAGCCCGAGCTCAAGCTCAACGACGGCGTATGGTACGGCCGCGACGATGAAAAGACCACCGTTGTCTCCATCGAGGTCAAGGACGGCACGATCGTAAATACCGCCGTTATCTCCGGCGAGGAGAGCGGCGAGGCATACGACGCAGCCCTTGAAAAGGCAAAGTATAAGGCGACCTACGGCGACTTCTCGCATTATGAAGCGGCCGATGTGAGCAGGTTCGGCGGCGGCAGCGGCACGGCAGAGGATCCGTACATCATTGCAAATGCCGAGCAGCTCAGGTATCTCTCGAGCTCGATAAACGCCGACGTAAGCTGGAGCGGCGTATACTTTAGGCAGACTGCCGACATCACCCTCGACGGCCGGTGGCAGCCCATCGGCTGGGCGCTCAACGGCGAGGTGAACGGCGCTAAGAAACAGATCTGCGCATATCCCTTCCGCGGAAATTATGACGGTGGCGGCTACAGCATCTACGGTTTTACCATCGGCAGCGAGAGCACTCCCGCCGATATGATGACCGCAGGTCTGTTCGGTCTGACCTCCGGCTCGGTCAGCAGCAATGCTCAGCCCGACGGCAGCGAGCAGACCGTCACCATCAAAAACGTAAATCTCAAGAATGTTTACATTAACGTATCTACCCGTTACGAGACCTATGTCGGTGGCCTCGTCGGCAGTGCCCAAAACGGCATCTACATCGATAACTGCACCGTAAGCGGTAAGGTAAGCTCAGAAACGAGCGAAAGCTTCAGCCGCGCAGGCGGCCTTGCCGGCAGCATTCTTCGCGGCAGCGTCACCAACAGCGCAGCGAATGTTGAGGTTCGCGCAGTTACCGACACAAACCACGTTTATGCAGGCGGCTTCTATGGCATGGATAACCGCGTGACGACCTATAACTGCTACGCACTCGGCAATGTCTATGGCAATTCCACCAACAACAATAAGGTCCACATCGGCGGCTTCGTCGGTCAGGCCGGCGGCGTACACTACAACTGCTACGCGGCGGCAAGCGAGGTGGTTTCCGCAAAAACTACCACCGATGTCGGCGCCTTCAGCGGACGCAACGCAGGCGTCAATGTCGATTATTACTGCTACAGTAACAAGGAAGCGCTTGTCAAGCAGGGCGACACCGTAGAGACAGACAAGGCGGTCGGCGCTGCGACAACGAATACCGTGATCGCAAACTGCGAGGGCAAGACCGCAGCCGAGCTCAAGAGCGCTGAATTTGCAAAGCTCATGACCGAGAATGCCTCCGCAGATAATACTAAGGCAGCAAACGCGTTTATAAACGATAAGCTTACCAACTCCGGCAGCGGACTGACTCAGGCAAACTATTACACGGGCAGTGCGCTCTCCGGCTGGCTTGGCGACGGCAGCGGATATGCCTACTTCTGCAAGCATACCGGCGAGGTCATCACCGATGCTGCGGTCGATGCGACCTGCACCAAGACCGGCCTCACCGAGGGCACGCACTGCGCAGATTGCGGCATGACAATCATCGCACAGGAAGAAACTCCGAAGCTTGATCACAGCTTCAAAAACGGCGAATGCACCGTCTGTGGAGCGAAGGACCCGAACTACAAGCCGCCCACACCCGTGCACCGTCACACCGTCGTTATCGACGCTGCGGTCGCTGCGACCTGCACCGAGACCGGCCTGACCGAAGGCAGCCACTGCTCGACCTGCAATGCGGTCATAAAGGCGCAGGAGATCGTTCCCGCTCTCGGCCATAAGGCAGAGCTCAAAAATGCCAAGGCAGCGACCTGCACCGAAGCCGGCTACACCGGCGACAAGGTCTGCTCCGTCTGTGGCGTGACCGTCGAAAAGGGCAGCGAGCTCAAGGCTCTCGGCCATAAATTCGCAGACGGCGTCTGCTCCGAATGCGGCGCAAAGGATCCGAGCTACAACCCGTTCAAGGACGTTTCCAAGGACGCATTCTACTATGACGCAGTTCTGTGGACGGTAGCAAACAATGTGACCAAGGGCACGAGCGACACGACATTCAGCCCCGACGAAGGCTGCACCCGCGCACAGATCGTGGCGTTCCTGTACCGTGCGGCGGGCTCGCCCAAGGTCGAGAATGTGAAGAATCCCTTCGCTGATGTAAGCAAGGACAGCGAGTTCTACGACGCTATCATGTGGGCGGTTTCCGAGGGCATCACCAAGGGTACCACCGCGACGACCTTCAGCCCCGACGAGGTCTGCACCCGTGCGCAGATAGTTACCTTCCTGTACCGCGCCTCCGGCGATAAGGTAACGGCAAAGGCGAGCTTCAACGATGTTGCGGCGAACGCATGGTATGCCGAGGCTGTCACCTGGGCAGTCGCAAACGGCGTCACCAAGGGCACCGGCGTAAACGCCTTCTCGCCCGATCTGACCTGCACCCGCGCTCAGGCGGTAACCCTTATTTACAGGGCACAATAATATAATTTTCCATACATCCGGCACGTTTTGTGCCGGATGTAGTTTTTTTCTTTATATACACCGCATCTTT
>CALBGG010000004.1 GCA_937893605.1 uncultured Clostridia bacterium | reverse complement strand
GCTGCGGAGTATAGAGGTTATGTGCCGCCTCATCGTAGTTTTTGTATTCCTCTTCGATGAGATCATACAGGTCAGAGAGCACAGGATAATCCTCTGGCTTGAGCTGCGCGAAATTCGTGTAGTCCGAAATGTGAAACTTAGAATACAATTTCGAGAGCAGTATTTCTATCGTATCTATCTGAGGATCGGTGAAGTCTTTGTATGCGCGGAAGAAATCTCGCAGAAACGAGAGGTGCTGAGACAGCACGGTTTCCTTTTTGAATGTCTCAGGTGTTGACGGATCGTCCTCATCCTCGCCGGTGCTCCAGCACTTCGGCTCAAGCACATTGATGATGTACTGCCCGCCCATGAGGTCAATGAAGCAGCCGTCAAGCGCCGAACAGAGCTCGCCCTGTTCATGCTCAACGTCAAGAGAGATAATATTTTTCCCCGCCTCGCGGCAGTTGACCATGAGAAGCTTCATAAGGTAGGACTTGCCCTGACCGGAGTTGCCGAGGATGAGTACATTCGCCGAGGTCTTGTCCTCATCACGCTGGTCGAAGTCCGTGAGGATGTTGCTGCCGTATCTGTCCTTGCCGATGTAGAAGCCGTGCGCATCCGTCTTACCGGAATAATTATATATGTATAAGTTTGCAACGCTCGACGCCGGGAGCACACGCTCAAACTGAGTGCCGAAGATGTTATGACCCTGCGGGCAGGTGGAGAGGTAGCCTTTTTGCTGGCGCAGTCGAAGCCTATCCACATTGAGCTTTGATCTCAGCAGCTCAGATATTACCTCGGATTGCAGACGCTCAAGCTCCTGCATCGTCGGGGCGCACAGCTCAATGAACACAGCGCAGTGAATAAGAGGCTCGCGCCTTTTTCTCATGGCATTTACCATCTCGAATACATCCTGCAGGTTGCCCTCGGCAGTGATCATCTGCTTGGTGTCATTGGTGTTGGCACGGCTGAGTCTGTTCTTGTTGGTTGCGTTTTGTATAATGCGGTTCTCCTCCATCGCGTCAACGATGCGCGTGTATATGCGGATGTTGACTCCGCACTTCTCGCCAAGGTGACGGAGTATGGCCTGATCCTCAGTTGCCGCCGGATACTCCTTCAGCGCCCAGACACAGCAGTAAAGATTATCTCGGATATATACGTCGGGGTTGAACTTCATAACTCCCGGCGCGATCATATCTAAGAACGTTTTACGCGGCGGAGTTGGCTTTACGGACGCGGATTTATATTTCTTTTTCTTCTCTGTTTTCACAGGTGCAGATTTCTGCTTCAGATGTTTTCCCATATAGTTTGTCCTCCTTATTCCCACTGCTGGCCGTCATAGTCCGGGTACGGATCAACGCTGATGCTCTGACCGTAGTACACTGCAAGCAGCTTTTTAAG
>CALBGG010000003.1 GCA_937893605.1 uncultured Clostridia bacterium | reverse complement strand
TCTTTTCGTTCTGATAGAACTTGATCGTCGGACTGTACATGTCCGTGCTAAGGAAATTGTACATATTATATGTAAAGTCGGGCTCGATGATAATTGCAGCGTAGTATTTTCCCGCGTAGAGATCTTCAATTGCCTTGTCGGCATCGTCGAGAAAAACAAAGCCGAAGTTTTCATCGTCCTTTATCTCATCGATAAGCGCCTCGCCCATATTGACTATGTTGCCCTCGGGGTCCACATAGTCCTTGTCGTTGGAAACGACAGCTATGGAAACATCCTTGGTCTTACCGTACGGATCCCAAAATGCATAGATGTTGAACCATGCATAAAGTGCGGGAAGTACAAGTATCGCCAGTATGATAAGGAAGGCGAAGAAGTTCCTGTACAGGTTCCTCAGATCGTATTTAAAAATCCTGAAAACATTACGCATATCGGACAATACTCCTGACAGACTTAAGAGTAGTATAATATAAATTATGTGTCTGAATCGGCATCAATATGTCGATTACAAAACGGTAACGATTTAGATACAAGGGTATTGTACAAGCATTTAAAATAATTGTCAAGTAGACATAACCACATAAATATATAAAATTTTTGCATAATTGTGGCCGGAGAAAATTAAGACACTACATCTTGTGTGTATGGATTCATTAGCAATAATTTCATGCTTCCGGCGAGAATATAAAGTCGCATTGAGGCAATGATAAGTATCGGGTCAAGAAACCGTACCCAATACAGAAAAGGAGATGTGAAAACAATGTCTAACAATTCCAGCAATCATCTCGTTGTTCCCGCTGCGCGTGAGGCAATGGAGAAGTTTAAGATGGAAGCTGCCAACGAGGTTGGTGTAAACCTGAAGAACGGTTATAACGGCGATATCACCGCTCGCCAGGCCGGCTCCGTCGGCGGCCAGATGGTCAAGAAGATGATCCAGGCATATGAGAACGGCCTGAAGTAATCTTGTTAAGAGCGAAAGAAAACGATGCCTGTTTTTTTCGGGCATCGTTTTTTCTACATTATTTAATGTGGGACTTAATCTCGATACTCAAACTCGAGATTATAGATGCTGACGGTGTCACCGTCGCGAACGCCCATTTCCTCCATGCGTTTGTAAACGCCGTTATCACGTAGGACGCGGTCGAAGTACATCATGCTTTCGTTATCCGAGAAGTTGACGGAGGACATGAGCCTTTGCAGCCAGCCGCCCTCGACGACCCAGACATCGTCACATTTTTCGATGGTGAGATCCTCAGCCGTGCCGATGACGGGCTCGGGCGGAACGTAATCGGCCTCAAAGTGAATGACAGGCGGCAGCTCACGCAGCTGTTCGGCGGCCATCTTCACAAGCTCGCGTGTTCCGTGATGCGTCGCGGCACTCATCTCGATAAATTTGTATCCGAGAGCCTCGACGTGAGCCTTAAGCCGCTCGATATTATCCCTGCTGCCGCCGCACAGGTCGCATTTGTTCGCGGCGACTATCTGCCTGCGCCCGGCAAGCTCGGCGGAATACTCCCTGAGCTCGGCATTTATCGCGTCAAAATCCTCGACAGGGTCGCGCCCCTCAGAGCCGGAGACGTCGACAAGATGAATGAGCAGGCGGCAGCGCTCTATGTGCCGCAGGAAATCGTGGCCGAGACCCGCACCCTTGGACGCACCCTCAATTATGCCGGGGATATCTGCCATAACGAAGGAGCGCCCTTCGTCAACATATACTACGCCGAGGTTGGGGAACAACGTCGTGAAATGATAGTTTGCTATCTTAGGGTGCGCCTTGCTTACGACCGACAGCAGGGTGGACTTGCCAACGTTGGGGAAGCCGACAAGGCCCACGTCGGCCAAAAGTTTGAGCTCGAGCGTGATATCGTGCGCCTCGCCCGGAAGACCGGGCTTTGCAAAACGGGGAACCTGCCTTGTGGGCGTTGCAAAATGCTTGTTGCCCCAGCCGCCCTTGCCGCCGCGTGCGGCGATGAAGGGCTTGCCGTCGGACATGTCATGCATTATTCCGCCGGTCTCCGTATCGCGCACGAGAGTGCCGCGCGGAACGCGGATATAAAGGCTCTCGCCATCCTTGCCCGAACAGCGCTTACCCTGACCGTCCGCGCCTGTTCCGGCGACGTACTTGCGCTTGTATCTGAAGTCCATCAGCGTGGACATGTTATCGTCGACAACGAAAACGATATCGCCGCCCTTGCCTCCGTCGCCGCCATCGGGGCCGCCCGCAGCGACGTATTTCTCGCGGTGGAACGCGACGGCACCGTTGCCGCCGTTTCCGGCCTTTATTGTTATTCTTGCTTTATCAACAAAAGAGGTAGCCATATTTCACCTCACTATAGAATTAGCGTTTTACTCAGGCTCTGTCATGCATGGCAGAGCCTTAAAGTAAATGCCGGACGAAAGCTTCGTCCGGCATCGTTGTGTTAATTTACTGAGCGATCTCTTCGTAAACAGAAACCTGCTTGCGATCCTTATCCTTGCGCTCGAACTTTACCTTGCCGTCTACGAGAGCGAACAGGGTGTCGTCCTTACCCTTACCAACATTGGTGCCGGGATGGATCTTAGTTCCGCGCTGTCTGACGAGGATATTTCCGGCCAGGACGAACTGACCGTCTGCTCTTTTGACACCAAGACGCTTAGACTCACTGTCGCGGCCGTTCTTGGTAGAACCCATACCTTTTTTATGTGCCATTAAGGTTACACCTCCATTATCAGTAGTAGCGGGGAAAATTATGCGTTGATGGTTTCAATCTGAACCTTGGTATAAGGCTGTCTGTGACCCTGCGTTCTGCGGTAGCCCTTTTTGGGCTTCATCTTGTAAACGCGGACCTTCTTACCCTTGCCGTTCTTGACGACATTTGCGGAAACGGTAGCGCCGTCGATAACAGGAGCGCCGAAAACGGTACTGTCGCCGTCGATGACTGCGAGAACCTTGTCGAACTTAACGGCCTCGCCGGCCTCAACGTCGAGCTTCTCAACGAAGATAACATCGCCCTCTGCCACGCGGTACTGCTTACCGCCGGTCATGATGATAGCATGCTTCATAAACTAACAATCCTTTCTTCAGGTCTCGCTCTTATGGGTGCCGGACAGACTCCGGACTTCCGACCCATTCAATGCGGCTCGAATAGCATATCACGACAGCCCTTGAATGTCAACTGCTTTTTTAGAGGCGCTTTAGCATATTTACGAATATCTTTGCTGCGTCAGCCCGGTATCCGAACCGCTGATCGAGGCTCTTGTAATGGCCTTGATGAGGAATGAATAAAAATCGATTTGCAAAACTCGGACGAACATGAGATAATATAATAATAAAAGATGATTATGGAAATGAGGGCATCCGATTGCTTAAAAAACTGCTGTCACGAACCGCGATAACGGCTGTGCTGATCCTTGTGCAGCTGGTATGGATAGCGGCGCTCGTCCTGCGCCTTGGCGATGCGCTGCCGGTGATAAACTATGTTCTTCGCATACTGAGCATTATCGCCATACTGCATGTCATAAAAAATGATATGGATCCGTCTTATAAGGTCAGCTGGGTGCTGTTTATCGCACTTTTGCCGCTGTTCGGCGGGCTTATGTACGTCCTGTTCGGCAATAAGCGGCCGACAAGATTTGTGCGCGATAAGCTTAACGTTCAGCTTGAGGAAACACAGCGGTATTATGCCCTGCGCCCGTCGGTAGCAGACGATATCGACGATGACGGTGTGCGCGGCATTTTCCGCTATCTTGAGTCCTACAGCGGCTACAGAGCCTGCCGGGATACGAAAACGACCTATTTCCCGGTCGGCGAGGATATGTACGCAAGCCTGCTGCCTGAGCTTGAAAAGGCGGAAAAATTCATTTTTCTCGAGTATTTTATAATAAACTCGGGGCATATGTGGGATTCTGTGCTCGAGGTTCTGCGCCGCAAAGCATCGCAGGGCGTTGATGTTCGCGTTATATACGACGACGTCGGCTGCGCGGACTATCTGCCGGCAAATTATTATCAGACTCTGCGCGGTTACGGCATCAAGGCCATGGCGTTCAATAAATTTGTTCCTCTTGTCAGCGTAGTTATGAATAACAGAGACCATCGAAAGATAACGGTCATTGACGGCAAGACCGGCTTTATTGGCGGCATCAATATAAGCGATGAATATATAAACCGGAAGGAGCGCTTCGGCCACTGGAAGGACACGGGCCTGATGTTCAAAGGGCCGGGAGTCGAAAACCTCACGATCATGTTCCTCGAAATGTGGAACGCCTTTGAGGAAAAGGAGGGGACTTACAGCAATTATGTGCCCGAAAAATATGAAGAGAGCGGCAGCGAAAAGGACGGATATATTCTCAGCTTTTCCGACAACCCGCTCGACGATGAGAACACGAGCGAGAGTGTCTATGCAGATATCCTCTACAGCGCTAACGACTATGTTTATATAACAACGCCGTACCTTGCAATTGACAGCAGTCTGCAAAACGCGCTTTGCCTTGCGGCAAAGCGCGGAGTTGACGTGCGCCTTATTACCCCGGGAATACCCGATAAAAAGATGGTATACCGCCTGACAAGATCGTATTACGCGTATCTTATCCGCGCAGGCGTGAAGATATATGAGTACACACCCGGCTTTGTGCATGCGAAAAGCTATGTATCCGACGATAAGCTCGGAGTTGTCGGCACGATAAATATGGACTACCGCAGCCTTTATCTGCACTTTGAGTGCGGAACGCTCATGTACGACTGCCCGGCCGTCATAGACCTGAGAAACGATGACCTTGCAACAATGGAAAAGTGCCGCAAAATGGAGCTTTCCGACTGCCGCACGAGCTTCTTCGGAGAGCTTCTTGATCGCGTTCTGCGCATTATAGCGCCGCTATTATAATCGGTAAGCATAAAAAACTGCCGCTCCCGTTTTGGAGCGGCAGTTTTGATATTTAAACTCAGCCGACTATATCGCGGGTATCGCGTGCGATGACGAGCTCTTCGTTGGTGGGGATAACGAAAACCTTGACCCTGGAATCGGGAGTGGAGATCATGATATCCTCGCCGCGCTTGGAGTTTGCCTCGTCGTCGATTGTGACGCCCAGGTAGCCGAAGTACTCGGCAATGGCCTTGCGGGAGCTCTTGGAGTTCTCGCCGACGCCTGCGGTGAATACAATAGCGTCAACGCCGTTCATTGCGGCAACATAGGAGCCGGCGACCTTTGCAACCCAGTAATGGAACATGTCCAGTGCCAGCTGTGCGCGCTCGTTGCCCTCGGCGGCGGCGTTGTCGAGATCGCGGAAGTCGGAGGAAACGCCGGAAACGCCCAGCACACCGGATTTCTTATTGAGTATGTTGAGCATCTCGTCGATGCTGATGCCGTACTTGTTCATGATAAACTGAATAACGCCGGCATCGAGATCGCCGCAGCGTGTACCCATGGGGAGACCGACCAGGGGGGTGAAGCCCATGGAGGTGTCAACGCACTTGCCGCCGTCGATAGCGGCGATGGAGCTGCCGTTGCCCATATGGCAGGATACGATCTTGAGATCCTCGATGGGCTTGCCCATGAGCTCTGCGCAGCGGCCGGAAACATAGCGGTGCGAGGTTCCGTGGAAGCCGTAGCGGCGGATGCCGTCGTTCTTGTAATACTCATAGGGAATTGCGTACATGTAAGCCTTGCCGGGCATGGTCTGATGGAATGCGGTGTCGAACACTGCAACCATGGGAACATCGCCCATAACGTCGCGGCAGGCGTTGATGCCGATAATATTTGCGGGGTTGTGCAGGGGAGCGAAGGGTGTGCACTCCTTGAGTGCTTCCATGACGGAGTCGTCGATGCGGACAGAGGAAGCAAACTTCTCGCCGCCGTGAACTACGCGATGGCCGACGGCGTCGATCTCCTTCATGGAGGCGACAACGCCGTACTCGGCGCTGGTGAGCTTGTCGATAACGGCGGCTATTGCCTCTGCGTGAGTGGGCATTGCAAGATCCTCGTCAAATACGGGCTTGCCGCCGACCAGCGGGCTGTGCTTGAGGTGGCCGTCGATACCGATGCGCTCGCAAAGGCCCTTGGCCATGACAGACTCTGTCTCCATGTCTATTAGCTGATACTTCAGGGAAGAGCTGCCTGCGTTGATAACAAGAATTTTCATTCCGATATTCCTTTCTTATTGTAAAAATCACAAAAAAATTGTATCATTAGTGCATACCTAAATTATTTTAATACATTTTGCACAAAAATCAAGTAATTTTTGAAGGGGATGAATGATTTGAGCGTAATAGGCATAGTAGGTGAGTATAATCCCTTCCATTATGGTCATATGCACCATATCGCGGAGACGAAAAAGCTCATGGGCGAAGACTGCCCCGTGGTGTGCGTAATGTCGGGAGATTTCATCCAGCGCGGCGAGGCGGCGGTATATTCAAAATTTGCACGCGCCGAGGCAGCGGCGCGCAGCGGAGTTGACCTTGTGCTTGAGCTTCCGCTGCCGTGGGTGCTGTCCTCTGCCGAGGGCTTTGCGCGCGGGGCTGTGGGATTGCTGGGCGCAACCGGTGTTGTGACGCACCTGAGCTTCGGCAGCGAGTGCGGCGAGGTCGAGGTGCTGGAAACCATAGCGGAAACGCTCATCGACCCGCTCATCGGCGCGGATATACGCACAGAGCTTGCCGCCGACGAGGGCATACCCTTTGCCGTCGCACGGCAGAGAGCCGTTGCAAAGCGCCTCGGTGAAATGTCCTGCCAGCTGGAAACACCTAATAATATCCTCGCCGTCGAATATATTAAGGCCATATACAATCTCGGCCTTAGCTTAAAGCCCGTGACAGTCCGGCGCTTCGGAGCCGGGCACGACGAGCCGTCCGGCGAGGGGCATAGATCTGCGGCCGAGATACGCCGCATGATATCAAACGGCAGAGATATCTCCGAGTTTCTTCCCGAGAGCGCCCACGCCGTCTATCGCCGCGAGGAAAAGCTTGGGCGTGGCCCGGTTATGCCCGAGAGTCTGGAGAACGCAATAATATCGCGCCTGCGCATGCTGCCGGACACGGCGTATGCCGCCCTTCCGGACGCGGGGGAGGGGCTTCACAACCGTATTGCCCGTGCGGCAAAGGAGGAGTGCACCCTCGATGCGATCCTTGCTGCGGGAAAAAGCAAGCGCTATGCCCTCAGCCGCATAAGGCGCATCATAATGTGCGCGGCTCTTGGCATAGATTCACGTATGGCTGCGGAAACTCCGCCATATGCCCGCGTTCTGGCCGCCACCTCGCGCGGCTGTGCGCTGCTGCGCGAGATGGGAGAAAAATCGCGCATACCTGTCATAACGAAGCCTGCGGATATAAAAAATCATGATGCAGACTGCCGCAGAATCTTTGAGCTCGGCAGTGCCGCGCATGATCTCTATGTTCTCGGCTGCGCGGCTCAGCAGGAGCGGCGCGGCGGCGCGGACTGGCGCACGAGTCCCAAGATAATATGATAGGTGAATAAGCGGCCGCCCCTCTCGCGTCGGATGACTGAGCGGGGCGGCTGATCGTCTTTTTATGGCTCTCTTGTCAAAAAGCCCTGTGTCTCGGCATATTTCCGGGCTTCGGAATTTTTCGGGCAAATAACGGTCATTTTCGGGGAGTTGTGCAAAGCGTCTGTGCCAAAGTAGCCAACGGAGTCGGGGATATACATCGTTTTGAGTGCGGAACAGTCGTAAAATGCGTGCCTGTCGATATGCAGCGTTCCGTCCGGAATAATTACCGACGTGAGGCTTTTGCAGTAATTGAAAGCATTTTTGTCAATGTACTTAAGCTTGCTCGGAAGCTTAAGCTCTTTGAGAGATGTGCAGATATAAAAAGCCTCCTGGCCTATATAAGTTACGGCATCCGGTATATTCACGGAAACGATATTGCGATTTTTTGAAAATGCCCGATTCTGAATCCGTATAACGGTGCAGCCTTCAATTTCGGAGGGGATGACGAGCTTTGTTTCATCGCCTGTGTAGCCTATGACTTCGGCTATGCCGTCACGCCTTATGCGGAATTTATAACCGTCCTTTTCAACGACATATCCCTCATTGAACTGCTGCTCGTTTTGCAGAGTCGTTCCGTACACATGGTCAATTGTTTTTGCGAGGGCTGTTTCAAACTGCCCGCTTTTATAAAATGTTACGTCATCGTGAGTTACATTTTGCCTTAACCAGTCGTCAAGCTCATCGCGGGTCTGCATCAGAAAAGCATTTTTAAAGCCGTGTGCCTTGAGCGCTGCATAAATCTGATCGCTGTCGCCGCCGTAGAGAACTATTATATCAAGCTTGAGCTTTGCCAGCTCTTCACCCAAAGCGTAGTGCATCTGCTTGGATTTTTCACCGAGCTTGTCTATGTGGCCTGTCACGAATATCCGACGCCCGCCGTCCGAGACCGGCATCTGCTCAAGCGTTTTCGCCGATCCCAAAACCGTTTTCGGCTCGGCATTGAAGCAGTCGATGAGCATTTTATAACCGCCGACATTTCTGAAATTCTGTCTCATACCGGAGGGCGTGTAGGTACCGATAAGCTCTATGGCTCTTTCCATCGGCACGCCTGCAAGCCGTGCGACCGCGATAGCCATCGCGCCGTTATAGGCGTTGTAATCACCGTACAGATTTAGCTTTGCGGAGAAATTTCCTTCGGCGCAGGTAAATGAGAATTCAATGCCGCTGAGCGCGGTGGAAATTCTGCTTATGTAATAGTCCGCTCCGGGGTCTTTCATTGAAACCGTAACGACCCTGTGCGTGAAATGTGCCTTGGACAGGATATCATCGTCGCCGTTTATAACGACGACTCCGTCTGGCTTAAGATATTTTTCGAGGCTGCCCTTGTCTTTGAGAATATTCTCTCGGGTTATGTATTTGTCCAAATGTGACTGGCCTATATTCGTAAGAACGGTAATATCCGGCCTCAGTATGCAGGCGGAGCTTTCGATATACCCGGGCTGCACACCCCCGACCTCCTGCACCCACCATTCATGCTTCGGCGTCAGCTTCTGGATGTTCCTGAGTATGGCTCCGTGACTGTTCGACATGGGGTGATGCGTAAGCGTGTGATAAGTATTTGCAATTACAGCGTTTATGAGTCCCGTAGTCGTCGTTTTCCCGACGCTTCCGCTTATGACTATTCTCTTGGCGCGGCAGCCCTTTTCGCGCCACAGCTCATAGGCCTGTACGCAAGCAAGCGGATTTCTGACCGCGATCACCCTGTCCTCGTTCGGGAACAGGCCGCTTTTTACGCTCTCGGGACAGAAAACCGCAAGAGCGCCTTTTTTAAGCGACTGAGAGACGGTGCGATTGTGCTCATACCATCCGGCGCTGATCACAACATCTCCGGGTGTAACATATTCCGACTGCGTCAATATCCTGCCGCAGACGGCGCTGCCCGATAAGGAGCGCGGAAGAGATGCTCCGATTATCCTCGCAAGACCGGCGAGCGTGAGCTTCTTTTCGCTGTGCGCACCGAGTATTGATATCAATGACATTTTTTACACCTCATAAATACGTATTTACTTTAGATTACCACTGATCCGACGGCTGTTCAATAAGAAATCGTAAAGAATATATCAAAAAAAATATTGAACAGATATCAAATAAATATTAAATTTCATCGCATTTTATAGCAAAAAACAGTTGCAATTTGCCTTTTTGTAGTTTATAATGCCAACTATCAACATAAAGACAAATGTTCGTCTTGCGCGGACACGGAGAAAGTTGAAAGTTGATATCAATTTAGGAGGAAAAATCCAATGAAGAAGTTTTTAGCACTTGTTCTTGCGATGCTCATGGTATTTTCGCTGTGCGCATGCGACAACAGCAGCGAAAGCGGCGAGAAAGTCGTCAAGATCGGCGTCTATGAGCCGCAGACCGGCGCAAACGGCGCAGGCGGCAAGCAGGAAATACTCGGCATGCAGTATGCAAACGCTCAGAATCCCACCGTTGAGATCGGCGGCGAGACCTACAAGGTAGAGCTCGTTTACGCTGATAACGAGTCCGATACGGCAAAGGCTGTTTCCGCAGCCTCCAAGCTCGTTGCAGAGGGCGTATCCGTTGTCCTCGGCTCTTACGGATCTTCCGTTGCGATAGCGGCATCCGATACCTTTAAGGAAGCCGGCATCCCCGCGATCGGCGTTACCTGCACCAACCCCCAGGTCACCGAGGGCAACGATCACTACTTCCGTATCTGCTTCCTCGACCCGTTCCAGGGCACCGTTCACGCAAACTTCGCAAAAGAACAGCTTAAGGCTGACACCATCTATTGCCTTGGCGAGCTCGGCAACGACTATGACCAGGGTCTTATAAACTACTGCAAGGAAGCAGCAGAGAAGCTCGGCATGAAGGTCATCACCGAGTCCTTCCCCAAGGATAACTCCGACTTCACCTCTTACCTGAACAACGCCAAGAAGGAAGGCGCTCAGGCTATCTTTGCTCCCTGCTCGATCCAGTACGCACAGCTTATAGTTGAGCAGGCTGCCGCACTGGGTATCGACATTCCTCTCCTCGGCTCCGATACATGGGATAACAATACCATCGTCGGCGCTACAAAGGGCAAGGACGTTCAGGTCTATGTTTCCACCTTCTATCAGGAAGGCGCAAACCCCGACTTTGAAAAGGGCATTAAGGAATGGATCAACAGCGACGCAAAGAACCTCGAGAATAACGGCGGAAACGATATGCTCGCAGCAGTCACCGTCATGGGCTACGATGCATACATGGTAGCGCTTGAGGCAATCAAGGCAGCAGGCTCGACCTCTCCTGCCGACATTATGGCAGCTCTGCCCGGCGTACATTACTCCGGCATCTCCGGCGATATCTCCTTCAATGATATAGGCGACGCAAACCGTGATTCCGCCGTTATCAAGAAAGCAAACAATGAGACCGGCGAGTGGGAATTCGTCGCAGTCCAGAAGGCTGCATAAGCCGCAGCGCCGCAGGTACAGCTTAATACCAAACCTGTAAACTTACACTGTGGTGGGGATGCCAACGGCATCCCCACCATAGACGCTTTTTAATATCCCCCTTTAAAATAAGGCTGGAGCGCATAAATATGCTCCGTACATAAAATCGCGGAGCGGATCTATGCGTTCCCAAAGAGAGATAGGATGGTCCTCAGATGATCGAATTTTTACATGAAAACTTCCGTTATCTGCTATCGGGCATATCCGTGGGCGGTCAGTATGCTCTTATCGCCATCGGCTACACGATGGTATACGGCATACTCAGACTTATTAACTTTGCCCACGGTGATGTGTTCATGGTAGCAGGTCTTATTATGGTCTATGCCATAGCGGCAGGTCTGCCGATGTGGCTGTCGATAATCCTGGTGCTCGTACTCACGGTCGTGCTCGGCGTTGTGATCGAGCGCGTTGCGTACAAGCCCCTGAGATCGTCGCCGCGTATGTCGGTCATGATCTCCGCTATCGGCGTATCGTATCTGCTGCAAAACTGCGCGCTTTATTTTACCGGCGGTCTGCCGCGCAGCTACCCCTCAATTCCGTTTCTGTCCAAGCAGATAACGATTTGGGGCGCAACTACCAAGATGGTAACGGTCATAACGCCGATACTTACGCTCGTGCTGATTTTTGCTCTGGTGTTTCTCATAAACCACACAAAGATAGGCATGGCCATGCGTGCCGTCGCAAAGGATTTTGAGACGAGCCAGCTCATGGGCATCAAGATAAACTCCGTTATATCCTTTACCTTTGTCATCGGCTGCTTCCTCGCGGCTGTCGGCTCGCTGCTTTATTTTTCAAACTACACGACCGTCATTCCGACCTCCGGCGCGATGCCGGGTCTGAAGGCCTTCGTCGCTGCCGTTTTCGGCGGCATCGGATCGATCCCCGGCGCGGTCATCGGTGCATTTATAATCGGCATCTGCGAGAATATCATCAAGGCCTTTGGCCAGGACTGGACGGTGTTCTCGGACGCGTTCACGTTTGTTTTGCTGATAGTTATCCTCCTCGTCAAGCCCACCGGCATTTTCGGCGAGAAGGCTACGGATAAGGTGTGAGGTGAGGGCTATGAACAAAACTATGAATAAAAAAGTCCTCAGAACTCCGGACGAGGTTGCAAAGCGTCAGGGCATGTGGCTGACGATAGTTGCTCTTGTAATACTGTACGTTGCGCTGTTTGCGCTTGATAATTTTATTAAACCTTCGAAATTCACACTGATGCTTATCCCCGTGCTTAAGAAGGGCGCGATATACTCGCTGGTGTGCGTTTCCATGAACCTGCTCAACGGCTTTACGGGACTGTTCTCGCTCGGCCAGGCGGGCTTCATGCTCATCGGCGCTTACGCCTATGCGATATTCTCGATCCCTGCCGCGCAGCACGCGTCGGTATATCAGTATTTTGACGGCGGTGCTATCCAGTTCTCGATCCCCGAGCTTTTAAGCAATGCTTTGGGCGCCAACTTCGGCAGCTTCCTCGGCGCAGTGATCTGCATCATTATCGCCGGCCTTGCGGCTGCAATATTCGCAGCTCTCATCGGTATTCCGGTGCTTCGCCTTAAGAGCGATTACCTCGCCATTGCGACCCTCGGCTTTGCAGAGATCATCCGCGCCATCTTCCAGTGGAACGGCCTCGGTGCTATAACAAACGGCTCGAACCTTCTGCGTAAGTACACTGCCTTCAGCGACATGAAGATACAGATAGGCTCGCAGGTGTTCAAGCTCAGCACAACGTTCCCATTCCTGATAGCGATGATAAGCATAATCATCATCGTTCTGCTCATAAACTCCTCCTATGGCCGCGCGTTCAAGGCCATCCGTGATGATGAGGTCGCGGCGGAGGCAATGGGCATCAATCTGTTTAAGCACAAGATGCTGTCGTTTGTCATCTCCAGCTTCTTCGCAGGCGTCGGAGGCGCGCTTCTTGCAATGTTCCAGACGACCGTTCAGGCCTCGGCCTTTATGTCCGCAATGACCTATGAGCTGCTGCTTATCGTCGTTATCGGCGGCATCGGCTCGGTCTCCGGCAGCTGCATCGCGGCATTCCTGTATATCGCCTGCTCCGAGTGGTGGCTGCGTTTCCTCGACTCCGGCATGCTGCCCTTCGGCAACATTCAGGTAAGCTTCTTCCGCGACGGCTTCCGCAAGGTTGTGTTCTCCGTTGTCATCATGATAATCGTCCTGTTCTTCTCGCAGGGCATCATGGGCAATAAGGAGCTGTCCTTTGCCGGACTTATCAGAAAAATAAAGGCTAAAAAGGCCGCAAAGGCCGAAAAAGCGCAAGAGGGAGGTGCCGCGTAATGAGCAATAATGTTCTTCACGTTGAAAACGTTACGATGCAGTTCGGCGGCGTCGTTGCCGTCAATAACCTCTCGCTCGATATCCCCGAGGGCAAGATCGTCGCCCTCATCGGCCCTAACGGTGCCGGCAAGACAACGGCCTTCAACTGTATAACCGGCGTTTACGAGCCGACAAACGGCCTTGTTGAGTTCATGGGAAAGCCCATCGTGCGCAACCATCCGCAGGGCAAGATGAAGAAAAACTATAAGGGACAAAACGGCGATATGTACCTCGGCAAGGTCATCGTAAATACGCCCGACAAGATCACTCAGCAGGGCATAGCGCGTACCTTCCAGAACATAAGACTCTGGAAGAGCATGACCGTTTTTGAAAATGTCCTTATTGCAAAACACATGCACGCAAAGCAGAATGTTTTCTCCGCGACCTTCCGCGGCAACGCCAAGGAGGAAAAGCGTATGCGCGAGGAGACGATGGAGCTTCTGCGCGAGCAGGGGCTTGACAAATACAAGGACGAGATTGCAACGAGCCTGCCCTATGGTCTTCAGCGCCGTCTTGAGATAGCACGTGCGCTGGCGGCGGATCCGAAACTTCTGCTTCTTGACGAGCCTGCTGCCGGCATGAACCCGCAGGAGACGCTTGAGCTTGCTCAGTTTATCCGAGAAATACGCGCAAAGCACAACCTTACGGTGTTCCTCATTGAGCATCACATGGAGCTTGTTATGCAGATATCCGACTATATCTATGTTATAGACTTCGGTTCTGAGATAGCTCAGGGCACGCCGAAGGAAGTTCAGAGCAATCAGCGCGTTATCGACGCGTATTTGGGGGTTGTTGAAGATGAGTGATACTATACTGAAGATCAATGACCTCAAGGTCAATTACGGCGGCATCGAGGCTGTCAAGGGCATAAGCTTTGACGTTCCCGAGGGGCAGATAGTCACGCTTATCGGCGCAAACGGCGCGGGCAAGAGCTCGACCCTGCGCGCGATAGCGGGGCTGGTAAAGCCATCCGGCGGCTCGATAGAATTCAAGGGTGAGAATATCACGGGTCTTGACCCGACATCTATCGTCACCAAGGGCATAACTCTCGTTCCCGAAGGACGCAAGATATTCCCCGACCTCACGGTCGTTGAAAACCTCAGGATCGGCGCATACCTGCGCAATGACGATCTGACCGACGACCTCAACTGGGTGTACGACCTGTTTCCGAGGCTCAAGGAGCGCTCGTGGCAGGAGGGCGGAACTCTTTCCGGCGGCGAACAGCAGATGCTCGCGGTCGGCAGAGCTCTCATGAGCCGCCCGAAGGTCATAATGATGGATGAACCCTCCCTTGGCCTTGCGCCCATCATCGTGCGCGGTATCTTTGATATTATTAAGGAGATCAACAAGCGCGGCGTTACCGTTTTGCTAATCGAGCAGAATGCGAATATGGCTCTCAAGACCGCGCATATCGGCTACGTTCTCGAAACCGGCAGGCTCACAATGTCCGGCTCCGGCGAGGAGCTGCTTGCAAACGAGCAGATTAAGGCCGCATACCTCGGCACATGATAATATGGAATGCAAAAAAGACGCACACGGTGCGTCTTTTTTGCGCCTATGAAGCATTAGGTTATGGAGGGATAATGAATAGACTTTATGTCTTTTTGTTGACAAAACCTCTGCGTTAGCGTAAACTAACATATGTTAGGCAAGCCTAACATATTATCCGCGCCCTGGAGGTTTTTATGACACTTGATAAGCTGCCGATAGGCAAGCCCGCGATAATTCTCACAGTCGGAGGAGAGGGCGATTTGCGCTGCCACCTGCTTGATATGGGACTTATACCGCACACAGAGGTCACGGTGCGCAAGATCGCGCCGCTCGGCGACCCGATGGAGCTGTATCTGCGGGGCTATACAATGACCCTGCGCAAGGAAGACGCCGCACGCATAGAGGTTCGACCCAAGGAGGAGATATAGCCATGCTTATAGCACTTGTGGGAAACCAGAACTGCGGAAAAACAACGCTCTTTAATCAGCTCACAGGCTCAAATCAGCATGTCGGCAATTTTCCCGGCGTAACGATAGAGCATAAGATCGGTCAGGTGATCGGCTGGAAGGGTTACGACCTTGTCGATCTGCCGGGCATATACTCCATCCGCCCATACTCCGGCGAGGAAAAGGTGACGAGAAATTTCATCATCGACCGAAAGCCGGACGCGATAATCAACATTGTCGACGCGACGAATATAGAGCGCAATCTGTATCTCACGCTCCAGCTTATCGAGATGGGCAAGCCCATGGTGCTTGCGCTGAACATGATGGATGAGCTTTTGGGCAACCACGGAAGCATCGACATACAAAAGCTGTCCGACAGGCTGGGCATACCCGTCGTTCCGATAGCGGCCGCAAAAAACGACGGCGTTGACGAGCTGATGCGGGTAGTAGCCGAGACTGCCGAGACCTCGCGCAAGCCGCGCAGGATAGACTTCTGTTCGGCAGGACCTGTGCACCGCTGCATACATACCGTAAGCCACGTTGTTGAGGATCACGCCGATAAGATAGGCGTACCCTCACGCTTTGCCGCGACGCGCGTTATCGAGGAGGATGAGGATATAATCTCCGCGCTCAAGCTCAGCGAGAACGAGCTCGAGCTCATAGGCCACGCGGTGCTTGAAATGGAGACAGAGGGCGGACTTGACCGAAACGCAGCTCTCGCCGATATGCGGTACCGCTTTATCGAGGCCGTGTGCTCCGAGTGCGTCGTCAAGGCGCACGAGAGCAGGGAGATGCTGCGCAGCGTTAAAATAGACAAGGTGCTCACGAACAAATACCTTGCCATCCCGACGTTCATAGCCATCATGGGCTTTATATTCTGGATGACGTTCAGCGTTTTGGGCAAGTGGCTGTCGGATCTGCTCGCACTGGGAATCGACAGTGTGACGCAGCTTGTGGATGATGCTCTGACGGCATACGGATTAAACCCGGTCGTGCACAGCCTTGTCATTGACGGCGTTTTTGCCGGCGTTGGAAGTATGCTGAGCTTTTTGCCCATTATAGTCGTTCTGTTTTTCTTCCTCGCCATTTTGGAGGATACGGGATATATGGCACGCGTTGCGTTTGTTATGGATAAGCTTCTGCGCCGCATCGGACTGTCCGGCCGCAGCTTTGTTCCGATGCTCATAGGCTTCGGCTGCTCTGTCCCGGCCATTATGGCAACGCGCACGCTCTCATCCGAGCGCGACCGCAAAATGACCATGCTGCTCATCCCGTTTATGAGCTGTTCTGCAAAGATACCCATTTATGCTGTGTTCACCGCGGCGTTTTTCCCGAATAACGGCGGCCTCGTAATGACCTGCCTGTATGTTTTCGGCATGCTCGTTGGAATAATAGCGGCGAAGGTTCTTAGTAAGACGGCATTCACGGGAAAGCCCGTGCCCTTTGTCATGGAGCTTCCCAATTACCGACTACCGTCGCTTAAAACCGTCCTGCTGCTCATGTGGGAAAAGGCATGGGACTTTATACGCCGTGCGTTCACTATTATTTTTGCGGCGACGATCGTCATATGGTTTTTGCAGAGCTTCGACGTTCGGCTCAACGTTGTCGGACAGGGGAGCGAAGACAGCCTGCTTGCCATCATAGGAACATGGCTTGCTCCGATATTTGCGCCCCTCGGCTTTGGCGACTGGCGCGTCGCGACGGCGCTCGTCACCGGTCTTATGGCCAAGGAGGCCGTAATAAGCACTCTCGGCGTTCTCATGGGCGTCGGCGCAAATCTGAGCAGCTCGGCGCTCGGTACGCTTTTCACACTGCCCTCGGCTGTGAGCTTCCTTGTGTTCTGCCTGCTGTACACGCCCTGCGTGGCCGCTTTGGCGGCGCTCAGGCGCGAGCTCGGCAGCGGAGTCAAAACCGTGCTCGTCATGATCTCGCAATGCTGTGTGGCGTGGCTGGCGGCCTTCTGCGTGTATACGCTTATAGGAGTGATCTTCTGATATGGAAATTATCATAATCGCCGTACTGGTCATATGGCTCGTTCTCGCCCTGCGCAGCATGAAAAAGGGCAGAGGCTGCTGCTGCGGCAAATGCTCCG
>CALBGG010000002.1 GCA_937893605.1 uncultured Clostridia bacterium | reverse complement strand
CTTCAGCTCCTCATTCTGCCGCCTCAGCTCGTTAAGCCTCTCCGGCTCGCGGGAATATCGGATATCGGGGCTGCTGCTGTCAAATGTACCGATGTTGTCGGTTGCGGATTTGACCTGTTCGGGATAAAACGCGCTTATTTCGCCCCAGCCGGTATCCATATCAGCAAGCCAGCCATCGTATCCCATTCTTTTCAGCGCTTCTACCTGCGCTTTTTTGTCTTTGAGCTTATAAATCTCACTCGGCATTTCATTGTAATCAATCGGGTTTTGGAGATTTACATACGCCTCCATGATGTGCCCGCTTCCCGAATAAGCCTCTGCATCTTCTCTGTTCTGAGCGAAAAAGAAGCTGCCTTCTCTGTCGCTTATTTTATTTGTGTCGAACTTCCAAAACGTATCATCTGTACCGTGGTACACCACCATCGGCGTGCCATCCTCATTAACGACCTTGCTTGTGGGCTTTGGATTATAGCTTTTGTCGTACTTCTTGACAAGCGCGGCAATATCTGCTATTGTAAGTGTAGTGGATGTATTGCCATCGGTTAAGCCTCCGGTTTTGGAGAGAACACCGTTAGGCAGTACAGCCACCTTTTTTATATCTTTGAGCTCATATGCGCGAGTGAATATCTCGCCGTTTTTCAGTGAAACCGCTTCCTCTGCAAAAAGCTTGAGCAGATAATCCGTTCCTTCGTAATTTACGACAGTATAATAACTGTGCATAAACGCCGTTCCCGGCATCTTCGTTTTGCTCGAAAGACTTGAAGTGTAAGTATCAAGCAATATAGCGTTTTCAACTATATTCTCTATCGCACCCAACGCGCGACTTGCTACGCCGCCGCTCGACTGATGAACAATCGTTTCTTTCTTAAGGACATCTCCCCACGAAAGAGCTGTGCCGGTGTCTTTGTTGATTGCCTTTCCAGCCTTGAAGCTTCCGCCGCCGACATTGACTACGGCAGCAGCAGTTTTGTCATTGGATCGCCAGTCTCCAAACCATGCTCTGAAAAACGGTGATTTTGTGCCCATCTCACGCCAGTATTTTTCTGCAAAAGGCCGTGTTTTTGCAATTTCCGCAGATGTAAAGTCGTTAATACTCTTTCTGCTCATGCTTTGAATACTTTTGACAGCTTCGACCGTTCTGTCTTTTTGATTCTGCTGTTCTTTGCTATACTTCTCCCCGCCCTTTTTCGGCGGTGCTCTGCCCTTGCTGCCGCTTCTCTCGGCGGCGTATTTGCGCACGGTGTCCTGCGCTTTCCCGTAGCTTTCGCTGTTTAAGTCTGTGCCCTCGAAGATATTCATTCTGCCAAGCGCGTCACAGCAAATTTCCTCAAAAGCCTCCTCGGCGCTGAGAATGCCGCCGTATGCGTTGTTGTATATCTCGATAAGCTCGTTTAATTCGTCCGCCGTGAAATCGTCAAGCAGCATTTCCCGTGCCTCGTCCAAGCTCAGATCGCCGTTTTCAAACGCGGCATGCCCCATCTCGTGGCGCATTATCTGCTCTGCGGTGTAGTCGGGGTGGTCTGCTCTCACCATGACGGTCTTGTTTGCGGTGTCGACAACGCCTCTGATCTCGCCGCCTGCATAACGGATATTGCCGCCGATAAAATACCTGACCTTATAGCCGTAGCTCTCCGCGAGCTCACGGCCTTTTTTCATTTACATATTTCAATGAATGTGCTATGATATTTTAATAAATACTGTAGATAGCCAGTGATGTGCGAAAGCGCCTCTGAAAACAGGAGAGAAAAAATGCTGGAAAAACTCAAGCAGCTTGACAACAGATACTCCGAGCTCGCCATGCGCATGGAAAACGGCGAGATATACGCCGACCCCACGGAATATACAAAATGCGTGCGCGAGATGAAGGAGCTCGAGCCCATCGCCACGGCCTATAGGGAATACGCCAAATGTGCTAAGACAATGAAGGATGCCGAGGAGCTCATGAGTGACCCCGAGTTCAAGGAGCTCGCACAGGAGGAGTTCAACGAGGCAAAGCAGCGCATGGCGGAGCTTAACGAGCAGCTCAGGATACTGCTCCTTCCCAAGGATCCGAACGATGAGCGCAACGTCATCATGGAGATACGCTCCGGCGTAGGCGGCGAGGAGAGCTCACTGTTTGCGCACGATCTTTTCAGAATGTACTCCATGTACGCCGAGAGCAAGGGCTGGAAGATAGATATCGTCAACCTAAACGAAACAGAGCTCGGCGGCATAAAGGAAATAAGCTTCGTCGTTGAGGGGGAGGGGGCATATTCGCGCCTGAAGTTTGAGGCCGGGGGACACCGCGTCCAGCGCGTTCCGGAGACGGAGTCCGGCGGCAGGATACACACGTCGGCTGCAACTGTGGCTGTTCTGCCCGAGGCCGAGGAGGTCGAGTTTGAAATTAACCCCGCAGATCTTCAGATCGATACCTATCGCTCCTCCGGTGCGGGCGGCCAGCACGTAAACAAGACAGAAAGCGCAATCCGCATAACGCACCTGCCAACGGGTGTCGTTGTCGAATGTCAGGATGAGCGCAGCCAGTATAAGAATAAGGACAGGGCAATGAAGATACTGCGCTCGAAGCTTTACGAGGCCGAGCAGCAGAAGCAGGCCGCCGCCATAGCCGCCGAGCGCAAAAGTCAGGTCGGATCGGGCGACCGCTCGGACAGGATTCGTACCTATAACTTCCCTCAAAACCGCGTGACCGATCACCGCCTCGTCGGCGATGTGAGAAACTTCAATATCCAAAGCGTCTTAAACGGCGACCTCGATCCGATAATCGACGCGCTCATAACCGCCGATCAGGCGGAAAAGCTCAAAAGGCAGGCGGAGAGCTGATGGAAACGAAAATAATAGGTAAGGATAAGCTCGGCGAGGCGGCCGCGCTCATAGCAGCTGGCGAGATCGTCGCCGTGCCGACGGAAACGGTGTACGGCCTTGCGTGCAACGGTCTTGATGCAGACGCTGTTGAGCGAGTGTACAAGGTCAAGGGCAGACCCGAAATTAAGCCGCTGTCACTTATGCTGCACAAGGGCGCTGCTGTGACAAAATATTGCGAGAAGATCCCCAAGCAGGCAAGAGCGCTTATGGATAAGTTCTGGCCGGGACCATTGACCATCGTTTTGAGTTCTAAGGATATCGTTCCCGCTATAGTCCGCGCGGGCGGCGATACCGTCGCGCTCAGGTGTCCCGATCACCCCATGACTCAGGCGATGCTCAAAAAGGCAAGACTCCCGTTTGCCGCTCCCTCGGCAAATCCCTCCGGGAGCAAAAGCCCGATAAACGCGCAGGAGGTGCTCAACTACTTCGACGGTAAGATCGCCGCTGTCGTTGACGGAGGGTCGTGCGGCCTCGGGCGGGAATCAACAATAATCGACATGAGCGCCGAGCCGTTTAAGATACTGCGGCAGGGAGCGCTGCCGGAGGCGGATATAGCATCGGCGCTGGCCGAAAACCTCAAGGTCATCGGCATAACCGGCGGCACGGGCTGCGGAAAAACCACCGCTTTGCGCGAGCTTGAGGCTATGGGAGCGCTTATAATCGACTGCGACGCGCTGTATCACGATATGCTCAAAGAGAATACGCAGATGCTTTCGGATATCGGGCGCTCATTCCCCGGGACGGTCGCCGACGGCGTTCTTGACCGTAAGGCGCTCGGCGCGACGGTGTTTTCAAATGAAGCCGCGCTCGAGGATTTAAACGCGATAACTCACCATTACATAGGCCTTGAGGTGAGAAAAAAGCTTGCCGACTGGGCGATGCAGGGCGGAAAAATTGCCGCCATCGACGCCATAGCACTTATCGAAAGCGGACTTGGTGAGTGCTGCTGTGCCGTCGTCGGCGTTGTTGCCGAGAAAACGATGCGCATCGAGCGTATAATGAAGCGCGACGGCATAAGCTATGAGTATGCCATGATGCGCGTGAACGCACAGTACCCCAACGAGTATTTTGAGCGCAAATGCCAATATGTGCTGCACAATGACGGCAGCGAGGACAAGTTCAGAAAAGAATGCAAAAATTTATTTAAGGAAGTATTGAAAAATGGCTGAGATCAGAGACGAATTATTTTACAGGCAGAAAAACGGATATGACACGATGACTACGCAGCAGCGCATCGATATGGAGGACTACTGCCGTGGTTACATGGCATTTTTAAACGAGGCGCGCACCGAGCGCGAGGCCGTAAAGCTGGCTGTCGAAATGGCCGAGGATAAGGGCTTTGTCGAATATATCGACGGTATGCAGCTCAAGGCGGGCGATAAGGTCTACCGAAACAATCGCGGCAAATCGCTCATGTTGGCCGTCATCGGCAAGCAGAGCCTCGAAAAGGGCACAGTCATCGCCGGTGCACATGTTGACTCTCCGCGCATCGACTTAAAGCAGAATCCCCTGTACGAGAGCGATGAGCTCGCGTATTTCAAGACCCATTACTACGGCGGCATAAAGAAGTACCAGTGGGTTACCATCCCGCTCGAAATGCACGGTGTGGTCGCGCTTAAAAACGGCGAGACCATTGATGTCACCATAGGCCGTGATCCTGCCGACCCGCAGTTTGTCATAACAGACCTCCTGCCGCATCTTGGGAAGGATCAGATGAAAAAGACCATGGAAGAGGGCATAACGGGCGAGGGGCTCAATATCCTCATCGGCAGCATCCCCTATGCCGACGAGGGCAGCGACAGGGTAAAGCTTGCCGTTATGAGCATATTAAACGACCGCTACGGCATAGTTGAGGAGGACTTCCTCTCGGCAGAGCTCACCGCCGTTCCGGCATTTGAGGTGCGCGAGATAGGCCTTGACCGTTCGCTCATCGGCGGCTACGGCCACGATGACCGCGTGTGCGCATATGCCGAGCTCAAGGCGATACTCGACCTTGACAAAGCTCCCGAAAAGACCTGCGTGTGCATCCTCGCGGATAAGGAGGAGACCGGCTCGGACGGCGTGAGCGGCATGCAGAGCAGCGCGTTCGAGTGCTTCATGGAGGAGCTTTGCGACAGCCAGAATGTTCCCCTGCGCCGCTGCTTTGCAAACAGCTTCTGCCTGTCTGCCGACGTTACCGCGGCCTTTGACCCCAACTTCCCCGAGGTCAGCGAAAAGCGCAACGATGCAAAGCTCAACTACGGTATGGGCATCTGCAAGTTTACCGGTGCTCGCGGCAAGAGCGGCACGAGCGACGCTTCCGCCGAGGTTGTGGCCTATCTTCGCAAGCTCTTTGCCGAGAGCGGCGTAGTCTGGCAGATGAGCGAGCTCGGCAAGGTCGATCAGGGTGGCGGCGGTACGATAGCCAAGTACATGGCAAACCGCAATATTGATACAATTGACGCAGGAGTTCCCGTTATGAGCATGCATTCGCCATTTGAGGTCGTCGCGAAGTTTGACTGCTTCATGACTTATCTCGGCGTACTGGCGGCATACAAGGCTTTTTAGTGGCGCATCGTGGCACCTACGGATACGGTGAGTGCAGGTGCCCGGTGTCGCACCTGCTGACTAAACCATGAAACTGCCGCTTCCCGATAGTGCGGTGCGAGCTTTACGGTTTTCTCCGCAACCTCGATACCGGGCTGACGCAACAAGTGTATCCGTATGTAAGCCCGTGCGCCTCTTAGAATTCGCCTCTAAAAAAACATAAAATTGCCTCATACCTGACAAAATAGGTATGAGGTGATTTGTTTGGAGGAGATAACGCAGCTCGGCAGCACTCAGCCGCAGGGCAGGGAGGGCATGATACATTGCCTGACCATCGTCGGGCAGGTCGAGGGGCATCAGATATTGCCCGAGGATAACAAAACTACAAAATATGAGCACGTCATGCCGCTTTTGGCGGCGGTTGAGGAGTCAGAGGAAATGAAGGGATTGCTCATACTTTTAAACACAGTCGGCGGCGACGTTGAGGCCGGTCTCGGAATAGCCGAGCTTATTGCCGGTATGAAAAAGCCGACCGTATCACTGATCCTCGGCGGCGGGCACTCCATAGGCGTGCCGCTTGCGGTTGCCGCATCCCGCAGCTTCATTGCGCCCTCGGCGGCCATGACGATACACCCCGTTCGCCTTAACGGCGTCGTCATCGGTGTTCCGCAGACGTATAATTACTTTGCCCGCATCCAGGAGCGCATCGTCGGCTTTGTCACCGGCCACTCGAGTATAAGCCGTGAGAGATACAATGAGCTCATGATGGCAACCGACGAGCTTGCAAACGACGTCGGAAGCGTTATATACGGGCAGGAGGCCGTTTCCTGCGGCCTTATCGACAGCATCGGAACCCTCTCCGACGCACTGGATTATCTGCATAATGAGATAAAAAGGCAAGCGCATTGAGTGCTTGCCTTTTTATACATTATATGATAAAATAACAAAGTTAAGTATACATAATATCTGAAAATACTCACGGGAGATAAATATATGAGCATACTGGATGCCATAATCCTCGGCCTCGTGCAGGGCGTTGCGGAGTTTCTGCCTATATCGAGCTCGGGTCATCTTGCTATCCTGCACAATCTTTTCAATATGTCCGACCTCGGCAGCAACCATATGTTTTTTGACGTTCTGCTGCACTTCGGAACGCTTATTGCGATCTGCTTCATGTACTGGGGCGATATAAAGGCGATGTTCACGCAGACTGCCGACATGCTCTCCGGCAGAACGGTCGACTCCGGCGGCCGCCGCAGAAGGTTTCCCGAGGCGCGCCTTTTCATGCTGATAATAGTCGCGACGCTGCCTTTGGTGCTGATATTGCCGGTGCATAAATATATTGAGTCGCTTTCAAATTCAACGGTCTACGTCGGCATTGCGCTGATACTTACAGGCTGCATGCTCCTCGTCGCGGACAAGATGGCAAAGGGCACGAAGACAGAGAAGAATATGCTGTTTACCGATGCTCTCATAATCGGCCTGTGCCAGTGCGTTGCGACCCTGCCCGGACTATCGCGTTCGGGAACGACGATAACCGCAGGCATCGCTACGGGGCATGATCGCAGCTACGCAGTAAAGTTCTCGCTTCTGATGAGCATCCCGGCCGTTCTCGGCGCAACACTTTTGGAGCTTACAGACGCATTCAAAAACGGCATTGACCCCTCGCTTATCCCGGCGTACCTCTTCGGCATGATCGCCGCCATGATCTCCGGCGTTCTGTCCATAGGACTTCTTCGTATGATAGCCCGCAAGACACGCTTCGGCGGATTTTCCTACTACTGCTGGGTCGTCGGCGTGCTGACGATCATCCTCTCTCTCATATTCTGATAAAGGCAGGTAAGCTTGATAATGGCTCAAACCGCTACAAAGAAAAAAAACAATAATTCCGGCAAAAAGCAGAGCTCCGCGCAGGCGAAAAAGCCGCAGAACGAGCCTGCGGAGAATAAAAGCGCGCAGCGCATAATAGCCGCGGTGTGCTTCATGTTTGCCGCCGTGCTCGTCGTTATCGGCATATTCGCGCATGACGGCGTCGTCGTCGGCTGGCTGTGCTCGCTTTTGAAGGGGCTGTTCGGCTACGGCTTTTGGATATGTGCCCCGGTGTTCCTGCTGGCAGCTTTTATCCTCGGCTTTAAAAGAGACAGTCCCTGCACATGGCGTCTTACGGCGGCGCTTATGCTGCCGCTCTTGGCGGGCTCTCTCGTGAACCTCCTGCTGTCGCAGGTCGTTGTCGATAACCTCAGCGGCGTTGGCGAGCTGATCTCAACGCTCTATGCAGGCGGCAAAGGCATGCTGTGCGCCGGCGTTTTGGGAACGCTCATCGCCTTTGCTCTGGAAAAGGCATTCAGTATTTACGGCGCTGCGATACTGCTTCTGCTGGCGTTTATATTCTTCGCCATGTCGGCAGTGAGCGTAACGCCGGGGAAGCTGTTTGAGTTCCTGCGCGGAAGCGGTGAGAAGACCGAAAAAACCGAAAAAAATCCCGTGAAGGCAGCAGCCGCTCCCGAACCCGAGACAGAGACCGAGGAGGAGAAAGTCGAGAAGGTCAAAAAGGCGCGCCGCCGTGCTATAGATATCCCGCTCGACGATGAACCGGCATTTACGAAAAAATCGGCCGCATCCGAGGAGCCGACCGTCAGGGACGAGCCTGCGCCCAAAAAGGAAGGCGGACTTTTCGGGAAAAGGGCCGAAAAGGAAAAGCCCCTTGCTCCCGACAATATCGAGGTCGAGCCAATGACCATCGAGGAGGTTGAGGCGATGACGGGCGTTTCTGCAGTCAAGCTCACGGGCGACGGAAAAGTCAAAGCAGGCGCTGTGTCCGATCCTCCTAAGAAGGCTACCGCCGCCGAGGTCGCAGCGGAAACAGAGGCCATACGAACTGCTATAGAATCGGCAACGAGCGAGGGTGAATACGAAAAGCCCCCGATATTCCTGCTCAAAAAGGGGCATACTGTATCCGATAATTCGGCAGACGAACTTCGCACGAACCGCGAGCGTCTCGAGAGCACCATAAAGAGCTTCGGCGTATCGGCGAGAATAGTTGATACCACCCGCGGCCCTACGGTTACACGATACGACCTTGAGCTCGATCAGGGCGTTAAGCTCAGCAGACTGACAAACCTTGCGGGCGATATAGCTCTTGCCCTCGGCGTTGTCAGCGTCCGCATAGCGCCTATTCCCGATAAGATATCAACAGTCGGCATCGAGGTGCCCAATAAGATAATAAGCACGGTTTACCTGCGCGATATAATAGATTCGCCGCGCTTTGCCTCATCCAAGTCAAAGCTCAGCTTTGCCATCGGCAAGGACATTGCCGGACAGGCTGTTGTCGGCAATATCTCAAAGCTTCCGCACCTGCTGATCGCGGGCACTACAGGCTCCGGTAAGTCTGTGTGCATGAACTCGCTCATCATAAGCCTTTTATATAAAGCGGATCCAGACGAGGTCAAGCTCATCATGATCGACCCCAAAATGGTTGAGCTCGGCGTTTATAACGGCATTCCGCATCTGTACATCCCCGTTGTAACCGACCCTAAGAAGGCGGCCGGCGCGCTCCAGTGGGCGGTAACGGAAATGCTCAAGCGCTACAGGCTTTTCTCCGAGCTTGGAGTCAGGAGCCTCGAAGCGTATAACGAGCATCTGCTCGAAAACGGCCAGCCGAAGATGCCGAGCATAGTCGTTGTTATCGACGAGCTGGCAGACCTTATGCTCGTAGCGTCCAAGGATGTTGAGGAGAGCATCTGCCGCGTGGCGCAGATGGGACGTGCTGCGGGTATGCACCTTGTCATAGCAACGCAGCGCCCGTCTGCCGACGTCATAACCGGCCTTATGAAGGCCAATATCCCGAGCCGCATAGCGTTTGCGGTCTCATCCGCACTTGAAAGCCGCATCATCCTTGATAATGCGGGCGCTGAAAAGCTCATCGGCATGGGCGATATGCTCTATGCTCCCATCGGCTGCGGCAAGCCCCTGCGCGTTCAGGGCGCATTCGTCAGCGACGAGGAGCGCGACCAGATCGTGCAGTTTATTAAGCGTCAGTCCACCGCGCAGTACAGCGAGGACGTAATGGCGCAGATCGAGAAGGCTGCCGAGGATAAGGGCGCAAACGGCAAGGGACGCAATGAGGATGACGAGCCTGTCGGAAAGCCCGAATACGACGAGCTTCTGCCGCAGGCGGTCGACGTTATTTTTGATACCAAGCAGGCCTCGGTCTCCATGCTCCAGCGCCGTCTGAAGCTCGGCTACTCCCGCGCTGCGCGCATAGTCGATCAGATGGAGGAGATGGGCATCATCGGCCCATTTGAGGGTTCAAAACCGCGTCAGATACTCATAACGCGCGATCAGTGGCTCGAAATGCAGACGACTCAGGGCACGGCGCCCACGGAAATACTGCAAATTCAGACCGAGTTTGCCGACGAGACAGACGATATATAAAAGACTAAGGCGGTTAACATAATATAACCGCCTTGTTTTGATTTACACAGGTGATACAATGAAGGATTATTTCTGCCCGCAGATGGAAGTGGGCGATATAAACAGCATAAGCATGCTCGGCCTTGCGCATATAGGCGACGGAGTATATGAGCTTTTAACGCGCACCATGCTGTGCGCAGACGGGAATAAGAAGGTCACCGAGCTTCACAAAAAGACCGTTGCCATCGTCAACGCTCCGGCTCAGGCCGAGGCTGCCGAGCGCATTTTGCCGCTTCTGAACGACGACGAAAAATATATCTATAAGCGCGGGCGAAACGCCAAAGTCAACTCCGTGCCGCACAAGGCAGACATCGCGCAGTACCACGCGGCAACGGGGCTCGAGGCACTGTTCGGATGGCTGTATCTTCAAGGAAAAACGCAGCGCATAAACGAGCTGTACGCAGTGTGCGTGGAGGGAAATCATGGCGCTTGACGCAATACTTTTATCGGGAATAATAGCCGAGCTTCGCCCGAAGATAATCGGCGCGAGGATAGATAAGGTGCAGCAGCCCGAACGCGATAAGATCGTGCTGTCCGTGCGCGGGGGCGAGAGCCTGCGCCTTCTCATCGACGCCGGCGCGGGCAGCGGAAGGCTTCAGCAGACGCGCCTGAGCTTTGAAAACCCCGCCGAGCCTCCGATGTTCTGTATGCTGCTTAGGAAATACCTAACCGGCGGCAGGATCGAGGCAATAGAGCAGCCGGACTGGGAGCGCCTTGCCATAGTTAACATAACATCTCGCAGCGAGCTCGGCGACAAGGTCGATCTGCGCCTGGCCGTGGAGCTGATGGGCAGAAGCTCGAACCTTGTGCTCATAGGCTCGGACGGCAGGATCATCGACTGCCTGCGGCGCATGGATTACGGCGGCGACGCCGAGCGCAGAATGCTGCCCGGCATGATCTACCGGCTTCCGCCCAAGCAGCGAAAGCCGCTCGTTTTTGACCTTTCGCAGGAGGAGATAGCGCAGGCGCTCAGCGCATCCGATGCTGGCAAAAGTGCGGATAAGCGTATTATGGACTGCTTTTCCGGACTCTCGCCGCTTATCTGCCGTGAGCTTGCCTGCCGCAGCGGGGATAACGCCGCGCTCCTGCCCGAGGTGATAGGCGCGTTTCTCGACAGCGTAAGGGCAGGGGAGCTCACGCCCGTGCTGTTTACAGAGGACGGAAAGCCGAAGGAGTTTTCCTTCATGCAGCTTCGGCAGTACGCCGGGGTGTACGATGTGCGCGAATTTGAAAGCTTTTCCGAGCTTCTGGATGCGTATTACTCCAAGCGCGATACGCTCGAGCGCCGCCGCAGACGTTCAAGGGAGCTTAGTCACCACGTCAAAACCGCGCGCGACCGCATTGCGCGAAAGCTCGGCCTCCAGCGGCAGGAGCTGCAAAAATGCTCCGAGCGCGACGAGATACGCCGCAACGCGGAGCTTCTGACCGCAAACCTATACCGAGTGCATAAGGGTGACAGCTCCGTGACCGTCGAGGACTATTACGAGCCCGATTGCCCGCAACGCACGATAAGGCTCGACCCCCTGAAAACGCCGCAGAATAACGCAGCGGCCATGTTCAAGGAATATAACAAGCTCAAGACCGCAGAGCAGCACCTCACCGCGCTCATTGCCGAGGGCGAGAGGCAGCTTGAGTATTTAAACAGTGTGCTTGATGAAACAGAGCGCGCCGAGACAGAGGACGATCTCGCCGAGATTAAAGCCGAGCTCATCGGCACGGGCTATATAAAAAAGCAGCGCGGCGCAAAGGAGCGCAGGCATAAAAAGCAGGGTCCCATGCGCTTTGTCTCCTCCGACGGCTTTGAAATACTCGTCGGCCGCAGCAACGCGCAAAACGACGAGCTGACCACAAAAACCGCCCGCCGCACCGATATCTGGCTTCACACAAAGACCGTCCACGGCAGCCACGTCATCATATCCTGCGACGGCGCTACGCCGACTGAGAAAACGATCGAGGAGGCAGCGCAGCTTGCCGTTTACTACTCCCAGGCGCGCGACGGCGGCAAAACGCAGGTCGACTACACCATGGTGCGCAATGTCCGCAAGCCCTCCGGCTCGCTTCCCGGCAAGGTCATATACACAGACTACGCTACCCTCTCCGTCTCCGCGGACGAGGCCCTGGCCGAAAAAGTGAGGGTGAAATAATAAGGAGCTCCGAAATATTCGGAGCTCCTCAGACTGTCAAAAAACCTATGCTGCTGAGCTAAACAACAGAGCAGCGGGGGAGCTCGAGGGGGCAAGACCCGCCTCGAATTTGATCTGCCGCCACATAAAAAGCCTTGTTTTTCAAGGCTTTTTGCGAAGCGCCATTTTGAAGAGTTTCAAAATGGCTGGCGGCATTGGCGCGGTCAAAAAAGCTCATTTTGAACTTTTTTGACAAGCTGAGGAGCTCCGAAATATTCGGAGCTCCTGTTTTATTATGCTCGTTCTATAATGATATCCCCCGATGAAGGTGAACGGTCATTGCGATCAACTTTTACGTTAATTGTGAATTTATATCTCTCGGTAAACTGCCCATAATCATCATATCCGTTAAAAGTGCCTTTAACTTCAACTATGTAGTATTCTCTGTCATTAAAATCATTAACATAATTGCCTGTATAGGAAGCGCTGCCGATATTGGGGACAGAAATATTTGCAGTATCGTTCCTACCTGTGACTCTGTTGAGCAAATCATATCCACCCAATCCATCGGCGATATATTCTTTTGCTATTTGAACCGCTTCGCTGGAAGTGAATTCGCCATTGCTCGAGCTTTCATCTTGTTCTTCCTCTTTTTCTTCTCCGCATGCCGCAAGCGCGAGCAGCATGATGATCGCCAGCACTGCGGCGACTATTCTTTTCAGCTTCATACCTTTTCGTTCTCCTTCAATATTTGTTCTTTTTTTCTTTCGCAAATTCTGCACCAGGTCAGGTTATCTCCGGCATAGCGCCGTGCTTCATCCTCGGTCTCAAATTCCATGCCGTTAAACGGTTTTTGCTTTGCGTGACAGCAAAAGCCCTCGATATGAAGCTTTCCGGTGCCTGTATTCAGGAAATATTTCATTCGCTCCCTCCTTAAAAGAAATTTCGGAAAAAACCTGAAAACAGTATAGCCCGTATACGGGCAATTGTCAATATCTAAGCAATAAAATACTATCATGGCATAAACTTAATGAGGTGAATGCCATGATAGTATTTGACCGCTTGTGGACGACGATGAAGGAAAAGGGCGTGTCGCAGTATAAGCTCATTAAGGAGCACAAAATAAGCACAGGGCAGCTCGACCGGCTACGAAAAAACGAGAATGTAAGCACCTACACCCTCGATCAGCTGTGCAGGATATTAAATTGCAGCTTGAATGACATCGCGGAATACAGAGAAAGCTAAAACCGGAAGGCACTGCCTTCCGGTTTTTTAGTTGCGATTCAAGATTTTACCGATACGTTTATTGCGTCAGCCCGGTGTCGAGACTGCGGAGCAAACCGTAAGCCGGCCTGTCTGCTTAGTCTATATAGATCTCCGCCTCGCTGAACAGCGCGGCCTTACCGGCGAGAATGACGCGGTCGCCCTCTACCCTTGTGTACAGCACGCCGCCGCGCCTTGACGCCTGATACGCGGTAAGCTCAGTC
>CALBGG010000001.1 GCA_937893605.1 uncultured Clostridia bacterium | reverse complement strand
GCGCCTCCAAAAATAAAAAACGAGTGTTGATTTTCGGACGCTTGTATAGTAAAATGTTCTATAGATATTAATAATGTAAGGAGCGCGGTCAGCATGGAAACAGTCAGACCCAAAAAGGAAGACAGACGCGTAAGATATACAAAACAGGCGATAAGAGACGGTTTTCTGCGTCTGCTTGCCGAAAAGCCGATAGAAAAGATAAGCGTGACGGAGATATGCCGCGAGGCGGATATTAACCGCGGCACGTTCTATGCGCATTACTCCGACCCATACGAGCTCAAGCACAGTCTCGAGGATCAGCTGTCCGAGGCAATGGAGCAGCGGCTGCACGAGAGCGGCCTCAAGCGCCTCAACTCGCTCCAGACGCTGCGGCTTTTGAAAGAAAATCAGGAGCTCTGCCGTGTTTTCGCCGGTCCATACGGCGACCACGATGCAATGCTCAAGGTCATAGCGCGGCACGCCGACGCGTATATTGAGCAGGAGATCCTCGTCCTGGGCGATGTGAGCGATCAGCTGGCCGAATGCCTTAAGGGACTTCTGGTATCGTCTATATCGACCGTGGTAAAGTACTGGCTCGACACCGGCATGAAGGCCGAGCCCGAACGCGTTGCCTATGTTCTCGACACCTATTGCTTCAGCGGTGTAAAAGGCTTTTTGGACGAAAAAGGTCGCTTCTGATTTACATAATGTGTGGATAACTTTGTTGAAAGTGTGCAAAACTCCTGTATTTTAAGCGATTTGTTTTTAGTTTGTTAACAAATCGTTACTGCGTGAAAGGCTGAAGATAAATGAAGAAGATAATTTCCGTGCTGCTTTGCTGTGTGATGCTGGGCGCCTTGTGTGCCTGCCGGCACGGCGGCGATTATGAAAAGCGCACGCCGGTGCCGCAGTTTGACATGATGGCAAGCTACAGCTTCGACGACGTGAATCTTAAAAATGACGCCGGCGTTTCGTACTACCGTCAGAGCCTCGGCCGGGCCGAGATAAGCTCGAAGGACGAGCACGCGGCCGAGCGCATAAACGCGTCGCTTGCCGAGCTCTACGTCAAGTTCAAGGCCGACGCGGAGTACACCCGCCGTGTCGCCGAGGATCAGCACGACGGAGAGACGATCGAGCTGAGCTACTACTGCACGCCGAGCCTGTCCCGCTGCGATACCAATGCTTTGAGCGTCGTGTTCGATATCTCGCAGGATGTCGGCGGCCTGCACGCCGGCCACACGCGTGTCAGCCGCAGCTTCAATGCCGACAACGGCGAGCAGCTTGCGCTTGCGGATATAGCGCAGAACGAGGAACAGCTCAAGACCTTTATGAAAAACTACGTCCTCGGTCTTGCCGCCGGGGATAAGTACAAGGAAAACGGCGAAAGCATTCTGTTCGAAGATTTCGAGACGACGATCGGAGAGATTGTCGACGCGGGCAGCAACTGGTATTTTAACGACACGGGGCTTGTCGTGTACGCAAATCCCTACGATATAGCGCCGTACAGCTGCGGCGTGCTTCTGTTCGAGATACCGTACTCCGCGCTCGAGGAGTTCATTGACGCAAGCTTCATGCCCGTCGAGTACGAGGGCGATAACGGCATGGTGCTCGCCGACGACGGCGATAAGCTCGACCGCGACAGCATCAATATCCTCGATACGGTGACGGTCGATGCAGAGGGGCAGAGCGTCGTGCTTTCTGCCGAGGAGACAGTGTATAACGTCAGGATCTACACCGAGAGCCGCACCCTGTGGCAGCGCAATTATCTCACGACCGGCGAGGGCGTCGAGGTCAAAAGCTATATTCCCGACACGCAGGCGAACATCGCCGTCAGATATCAGCTGGCCGACGGAACGGATATAATCCGCGGCATATTCCAAAGCGGCAAAGACGGCTCGATAATCCTCGTCGATCTTCAGACCGCCGACTCGTTCAACGCGCTCAGCACGATAGACGGCGACGAGGTCAGGAACTTCTGATACGGAGGCATGATGGAAAGACTTACGAAAATTCGCGGCGGGCTCGTTGATCTCGGGCTCGACGCGGTGCTGATAACGGATGAGCTTAACCAGCGCTACGCCACGGGCTTTGCATTTACGGACGGCGCTGTGCTCATAACGCTCGACAGAGCATTTCTGATAACCGACTCGCGCTATATCGAGGCGGCGGAAAAATGCGTTTCGCGGGATATAACGATCCGCATGTTCGGCGCGGGCAAGCGCCTTACCGAGCTTGTGCGCGAGGCTATAGCCGAGTGCGGCGTGAAAACGCTCGGAGCGGAGGAGTTTTCACTCTCGCACGGGGCGTTTTTGGCTTGGCAGAAGGAGCTGGGCACGGAGCTTCGCCCCTGCCAGAGCCTGTTTAACTCTCTGCGTGCGTCCAAGGATGAGGCGGAAATACGCAGCATGCGCCATGCGCAGGCGATAGCCGAAAAGGCGCTGGACGATGTTCTGCACATCATCCGCCCCGGAGTCACCGAGCGCGACATAGCCGCCGAGATCACCTATCGGCTTTTGAAGCACGGCGGCGAGGGCAACAGCTTCGATCCCATCGCCGTCACGGGCGCAAACTCCAGCATGCCGCACGGCGTGCCGTCGGACGCTGTGGTGCGCGAGGGCGACTTTGTGACGATGGACTTCGGCTGCCTCAAGGACGGCTATTGCTCGGATATGACGCGCACCGTCGCCGTCGGCTATGCGACCGATGAGATGAAAAACGTTTACGATATCGTCCTGCGCGCGCAGCTTGCCGGCATAGCCAAAGCCGCGGCCGGAGTCACAGGCGCGGAGATAGACGGCGCGGCGCGAAGGGTGATATCCGACGCGGGATACGGCGAGTATTTCGGGCACAGCTTCGGCCACTCGCTGGGGCTTTACATCCACGAAAGCCCGACCGCCGCACCTTCGGTGAAAACGCCGATGCCAAACGGCGCGGTCATATCGGCAGAGCCGGGCATATATCTGCCGGGCAGATTCGGCGTCAGGATTGAGGACGTTCTCATCCTGCGCGAGGGCGGCTGCGAGGTCATAACGAAGGCAAACAAAGAGCTTGTTATTTTATAAGGGAGAGGATATCATGGCAAAGGGAAACAAGAAAGAAAAGAAATTTAACTTCTCGCTCACGCCGTTTCTGTACATCGGCTTTGTGATCGTTTGCGCGACGGCGCTGCTGCAAAGCTTCGTTCCGAGCTTCCCCGAGGGACTGCGGAACATTCTGTACATAGTCGGCGTTTTGGCTATGGTCGTGTATATGTTCCAGATCGCATTTGAAAAGCGCACCGGAAAACGCGAAAATGACGTTCCGGCAAAGGACAATAAGAGCAAAAACAGAAAATAATCTTGCAATATGGCATAATTTAATGTAAACTATTAAGGCTATAGACAAATTTAATTTTAGACTTCACATAGGAGGACAATCCATATGCCTATTACAGCAGGTGATTTCAGAAATGGTGTTACCTTTGAGATGGACGGCCAGGTCATGCAGGTCGTCTCCTTCCAGCACGTTAAGCCCGGCAAGGGCGCGGCCTTCGTCCGCACCAAGATGAAGAACGTTATAACCGGCGCAGTTACCGAAACTTCCTTTAACCCCACCGCAAAGTTCGAGACCGCTACCGTCGAGCGCAAGACCATGGAATACAGCTACAATGACGGCAGCCTCTATTACTTCATGGATCCGGAGACCTATGAGCTCGAGCCCGTTGACGAGTCCAACCTCGGCGACAGCTTCAAGTTCGTAAAGGAAAATATGGAGTGCACCATCTACTCATACAAGGGCAAGGTCTTTAACGTCGAGCCGCCCTTCTTCGTCGATCTTGTCGTTACCGACACCGACCCCGGCTTTGCAGGAAATACCGCCACCAACGCGACCAAGCCCGCAACTCTCGAGACCGGCGCGGAGGTCAAGGTTCCCCTCTTTATCGAGCCCGGCGAGAAGATCCAGATCGACACCCGCACCGGCGAGTACCTCAGCCGCTCCAAGTAATTTTAATAACGCATTGACACCGTACATATACGGTGATCGCGAGCGCCCGGTATCGTGATTGCCGGCAAAACCGTGCAATTGCCGCTTACCGACAGCGTACTGCAAGTTTTGTGCCGTATCTACATCCGGCTCCACTACATAAGGGGAGCCGGCGACAAAGTCGCCTGAGGGGTCGCTTTTTCGCGCCCACAGGTACGGATTTGCGCAGTCAAAAGGAGTTAGTTAATGACAGTCAGTGAAAAAGTAGCATATCTGAAGGGTCTTGCCGACGGACTCGGCATAAAGGACAGCACCAACGAGGGCAAGCTCATGCTTGCAGTCATCGATGTGCTCGAGTCCATGGCCGGCGATCTTGAGGCCGTCGATGCGCACGCAAAGGGTCTGTCCGACAGCATCAGTGACATAAACGAGGACATGGAGTATCTCGAAGACCTCTGCATCGGCGATATTGACGACGATGACGAGGATTACGATGACGCCGATGACGATGCAAACGTGTCCTGCACCGGCTGCTGCGGCAGCTGCGGCGGCGACGAGCAGGAGTATGAAGTCACCTGCCCCAAGTGCGGCGAGACCATAACCGTTTTCGAGGAGGATCTCGACTTCGGCTCGATCCGCTGCCCCAAGTGCGACGCGGAGCTGGAGTTCGACATGAGCTCCGACGACGACAAAGACAAGAAAGATAAGTGAATAGACGCAAAAAAAGGACGGCCGTCGGCCGTCCTTTTTTAGTGGCGCACCTTGCCTTCCCCTTCGAGGGGAAGGTGTCGACGCAGTCGACGGATGAGGTG